>CAIVND010000101.1 GCA_903907185.1 uncultured Acidimicrobiaceae bacterium | reverse complement strand
TCGATGCCTACAGCTTTGATGCACCCAAGACGAAGTCAGCGATTGCTCTGCTTGATTCGCTCGATATCAAGGGCAAGATTCTTGTCGTCGTTGGGCGCGAAGATGACAAGGCTCGGAAATCGTTCGCAAATCTCCCAAACGTGACGACGCTTGGTGGAGACCAGCTCACCGCGTACGAGGTGCTGAATGCCGATGTTGTTGTGTTCTCTGACGCAACCCTGCCTCACTCAAAGGAGGCGTGATGCCAGATCGCACCGTGCTCATCAAGCCAGTGATCTCTGAGAAGTCTTACGCCCTTATGGAAAAAGGTGCGTACGTCTTCGTTGTGGATCCGCGGGCCTCAAAGGTCGAGATCCGTGAGGCTGTTGAGTCAATCTTCAGCGTCCGCGTTGACAGTGTAAACACGCTCAACCGTAAGGGTAAGCGTAAGCGAAATCGCCGTGCGCCAACCTTTGGTCAGCGGCCCGACACGAAGCGTGCGATTGTTCGTCTTAAGGGCGAAGACCGCATTGAGCTGTTCGAGAGCTAGGAGAGCGAACGATGGCAGTGCGCAAGCGCAAGCCGACGAGTGCCGGACGCCGGTTCCAGTCAGTCTCGGACTTTTCCGAGATTACGAAGAGCTATCCCGAGCGCACATTGGTCAAGCCACTCCCAAAGACGGGTGGACGAAACAGCTACGGTCGTAAGACCTCACGCCACCGCGGTGGCGGTCACAAGCGTCAGTACCGCATCATTGATTTTTGGCGTAACGAAAAGGACGGCATCCCAGCGAAGGTTGCTGCGATTGAGTACGACCCAAACCGCAATGCCCGTATTGCTCTCTTGCACTACGCCGACGGTGAGAAGCGCTACATCCTTGCCCCGAAGGGCATCTCAGTCGGAGACAAATTGGAGTCTGGCAAGGGTGCTGACATTCGCCCCGGCAACGCACTCCCACTTCGCTATATCCCAGTTGGTTCGGTAGTCCACAACGTTGAGCTGCGCCCCGGTGGTGGAGGCAAGATTGCCCGTGCAGCCGGTATGAGTGTTCAGCTCGTTGCCAAAGAGGGCGTGTTTGCAACACTCCGTCTGCCATCTACGGAGATGCGTCGAGTACCGATTGACTGTCGAGCAACAATCGGGGAGATCGGCAATGCCGAGGCAGAGTTGATCTCGATCGGCAAGGCGGGTCGTAACCGTTGGAAGGGTGTGCGTCCACAGTCTCGTGGAGTTGCAATGAACCCTGTTGACCACCCACTTGGTGGTGGAGAGGGTAAGACCTCTGGAGGTCGCCACCCAGTCTCCCCATGGGGCAAGCCTGAGGGCCGCACTCGTTCACGTAAGAAGAAGTCGAATCAACTTATTGTCCGTCGTCGTCGCACCCGCGGCGCACGGCGCTAAGTCAGCCGAGCGAGGATCGTATGCCACGCAGTCTAAAAAAAGGTCCGTTCGTCGACGACCATCTGTTGAAGAAGGTCGATGCGCAGAACGAGGCAAACGAAAAGCGAGTAATCAAGACATGGTCTCGTCGTTCGACGATCATTCCCGACATGGTGGGACACACCATTGCCGTGCACGACGGACGCAAGCACGTACCGGTGTACATCACCGAGTCGATGGTCGGCCATAAGTTAGGGGAGTTCGCTCCAACGCGTACCTTCCGTTTTCATGCTGGCCAAGAGCGATCGGCGAGGCGTTAAATGGCGACGAAGACGAATGAACGACCGGGAACGCGTGCCGTTCTGCGTCACTGCAATATGTCGAGCTACAAGGTTCGTGAGGTCCTTGACCTTGTACGCGGCATGGAGTTTGAGCGCGCCACAGAGATCCTTGAGTACACCGAGCGAGCGGCTGCGCCAGTTGTTCTGAAACTTTTGAAGAGCGCTGCAGCGAACGCTGAGCACAACGAGGGACTGATCTCTTCGGAGATGTACATCGCCACGGCCTATGCCGATGAGGGAACGACCCTTAAGCGCTGGCGGCCCCGTGCGCGTGGTCGTGCAACACGCATCCGAAAGCGTTCTTGTCATATCACCTTGATCTTGGCCCGTATGCCAGATGAGCAGATCGTTCGCCGTCGCGCACGAGTGGCTGCTAACGCAGCTGAGCTCCGTGCCCGTCGTGTTGCTGGTGCCCGTCGTGGGCGTAATCGGGCTGCAGATGCTGTTGCCGAGGCTGAGGCAGTTGCCGCGTTTGATGCCGATGCCGTGATTGAAGAGTTGCCAGTTCAGACCGAGGTCTTGGAAGTTCAATCCACTGAGGTCCTTGGGACTGATGTGGTCGAGGCTGATGCAGTCGAGACTGAGGCTGTCGTAGATGATGTCGAAGAGGCCGAGGACTCGAATCTAGAGGTTGAGTCGGAAGCACCATCCTCCGAGGAAGAGGTCAAGTAATGGGCCAGAAGGTCAACCCCTACGGGTTCCGTCTTGGAATCACCACCGACTGGAAGTCGCGCTGGTTCGAGGATCGTAACTATCAAGATACGGTGATCGAGGACTGGAAGATCCGCGACTATCTCATGACCCAGCTTGAGACCGCAGCAGTGAGCCGGATTGAGATTGAGCGGACGCGTGACCGTCTCCGTGTCGATGTTCATACAGCGCGCCCTGGAATCGTTATTGGGCGTCGTGGCGCTGAGGCTGACCGTCTCCGTCGTTATCTCGCTCGGCTGACCAAGAATGCAAATATCCAGCTGAACATTCAAGAGATCAAACAGCCAGAGCTCGACGCAGCGTTGATCGCTCAGGGCATTGCCGACCAACTCGCACGTCGGATCAGCTTTCGCCGAGCGATGAAGCGAGCAATTCAGACCGTCCAAAAGTCCGGTGGTCTTGGTGTAAAGGTGCAGCTCTCCGGACGTCTTGGCGGATCGGAGATGGCGCGTCGCGAGTCCTACCGTGAGGGACGGGTTCCACTTCACACGCTTCGCGCCGACATCGACTATGGGTTCCGCGAGGCAAAGACCTCGACCGGTCGTGTTGGTATCAAGGTTTGGATCTACAAGGGCGACATCCTTCCCTATAAGGCATCGGTTGAAGACAAGATCCGTGAGGCATCGGTTGCTGCTGGTGAGGTCGAGGGTGCTCCTCGTCCTCGTCGCATCATCTCTGCCGGTGGTGGTCGTCGTCGGCCGGAACTTGGCGATCCCGGCACTTCTATCGATTCTGCGGCGCTTGCTGCCTCGATCGGTGACAATGATGAGCTTTTGAATAATGAGCCGATCATTCCTGTGGCTCCACCTGTTGATGACGCCCTTGAGAAGCTCATTAGTGAAGAGGAAGAGATCGAGCGCCGCACTCGCGAGCAGCATCACGAGGCTCCTCACTTCCGAAAGGACGTGGATTGAGTTGTTAATGCCAAAGAAGGTCGCGCACCGTAAGCATCATCGCGGCCGGATGACGGGAACCGCCAAGGGCGGCGAGAACATTGACTTCGGGGACTACGGTATTCAGGCGCTTGAGCCTGCTTGGGTAACGGCACGTCAGATTGAAGCAGCCCGTATCGCGATGACCCGGCACGTACGTCGTGGTGGCAAAGTTTGGATCCGAGTGTTTCCAGATAAGCCAGTAACGAAGAAGCCTGCGGAGACTCGTATGGGATCGGGAAAGGGAAACCCCGAACTTTGGGTTGCTGTCGTCAAACCTGGTCGAATTCTCTTTGAGCTCGCTGGTGTTGATGAGGAACTTGCTCGCGCTGCAATGAACCGTGCGATTCAAAAATTACCGATGAAGGCGCGTTTTGTGGTGCGTCACGGACTGAATTCCGGTGAGGGAAACTGATGACAAAGGCAGCTGAACTACGTGAGCACGATGCCCAAGAGCTACAGACGCGTCTCGATGAGTCCCGCAAGGAACTCTTCAACCTCCGCTTTCAGTTGGCTACCGGACGTCTCGACAACATCTCACGGATCACCGTTGTGCGCCGTGAGATCGCCCGTTTGATGACTCTGATGCGTCAGACGGAACTGAATATTCAGCCAGTAGTTGCGGCCAAGAAGGTTCGCAAAGCGCCGGCAAAGGCTACGGAGGAGAACTGATGGCCGAGAGTACAGACGTTGCTCCAACCGAGCGCCCGAATGGCCGCAAGGTTCGCGAGGGAACTGTGGTGTCAAACGGTATGGATAAGACAGCAGTAGTGGCTGTCGTCGACCGTGTTCGTCATGCCCGGTATTCAAAGACCGTGCAGCGGACGAAGCGCCTTTATGTTCACGACGAGGAAAATCAAGCCTCAGTGGGTGACAAGGTGCGAGTTGAAGAGACCCGCCCGCTGTCAAAGCTGAAGCGCTGGCGCCTAGTCGAAATTGTGGAGCGTGCACGATGATTCAGCAAGAG
>CAIVND010000100.1 GCA_903907185.1 uncultured Acidimicrobiaceae bacterium | reverse complement strand
GTCAAGCATCATCCGGTCATCTACCGCAAAACTACCGCTCGCCAAAAGCTCGCAGGCTGTATGAATTTCGTCCGGTTCAACTGAGGTGAGATAGCCCAAATTTCCAAGATTCACACCAAGGACGGGGATCCCACCACGCGCTGCGAGCGCCACGGTTCGCAACATTGTGCCATCGCCACCCAGACTGATGGCTACATCGATAGCCGGACTGAAGAGAACTCCATCGGAGTCCATTGCATCCGCATCGATCAATACCTGCACTCCTTGGCTATTCCACCAAGCTGCAACCCTGTTCGCGAGCTCCTTTGCGATCGGGCGATAAGGATGAACGGTAAGCGCAACCACCGCTGGTGGCTGGCGAGTTGGAGCGGTCATTGTGTCGAAGGACGTTTTTTTGAACGAAAACGCCTCATCTCTCCTCATCTTTCTTTGAATTAGGAGAGGAGGGTAGCTGTGCTTGGGCCTGCTCTTCTTTATTCCTCGCCGCATCTTGCGCTAACGGTACGCTCAGATCATCAAGGACCGCCACGATCTGGTGGCCAACCGATCGGGCAAGGCGAGCAAAATCGGATCGGTGCGCACGGATGCGCGCCTCAAGGTCACCAAACGAGTCGACGGATCTCACGATGTTGATGACCGACGCCCCGAGAGATCGCTCACTCTCGCGGATCTCGTGGGCGGCCTCTGTAGCCGACGAACTCGCCCCACGGACACTTTTCACCAGATCACGAACCAGGGTTTGTACGTTG
This sequence comes from uncultured Acidimicrobiaceae bacterium, assembly GCA_903907185.1. GTDB lineage: Bacteria > Actinomycetota > Acidimicrobiia > Acidimicrobiales > Bog-793 > CAIVND01. The sequence goes on along the minus strand of CAIVND010000100.1, from coordinate 5,386 downwards.
ATCTCCTCTGCACTTATCGCTTGAGCACCCTTTTTCACGAGGCGTTCGAAACCATCTCGAAGGAGTTTGCGTGGAATGTCAGCCATCTGTTGAGTGTAGGTCGATTGCCGCAAGGATCTGGTCCCGAGTGAGGCCGAGGTAGGTTCCGACGATCTCCGCCAGATCGGCCGCATCGTAGTCAGGCGTTGGCACCACCGTCTCTCCAGCTGGGGTCACTCCCGAGCGCACCATGGCATAACGAGCACCCAGTCCTTGAGCGAGTGCTCCGTCGGTCTCTGGGCGGTCACCGACCACGACGGCAACCGTACCAAGCACACTTTTCGCGAGTGCCACTGCCGGTGGATAGGGTTTGCCAGCAACGACAGCCTGCTGGCGGGTTGCATAGGTGACCGCAGCGACAAATGCACCTCCCCCTGGCAGAACTCCCTCCGGTGTTGGATAGGTCGCGTCATCATTGGTGGCAATAAAAGCTGCTCCGGCGCTAATCGCCCGACACGCTGACGACAGTCGGTCGAAGGTCAGATGACGATCGAGTCCAACGAATACGGCCCCAACCCCTTGATCACCAAGTAGATCAAGATCGACTACCTCCACGCCAGCAAGCTCAAGAGCCTCGTTGATACCCTGGCCGCCGAGCACGGTTGCCGTTGTTCCCCTTTTGACCAGTGCTGCGGCAGCCTGTGCGGAACTGAGGAGATCCTGATCCTCTATCGAGATTCCATGTCGTTCGAACTTGGCCATCATCTGCGGCCTCGTGGAAAAGGAGTTGTTTGTGAAAAAGGCAACTCGCCGACCACTTGCTCGCAGTGCTGCGATCGCCTGGGCAGAGCCCGGAATCGGGTCGTCGCCCAACCAGATCACTCCATCGAGGTCGATCAGCCAGCATTCCGGATTGCGTTCATCTGTCACCTTGACATCTTGGCATTGACGACGCTGTTTCAACCACTTTGCACAATTATTTAATCTGCGAATGTGCTAGCAAATGATATGACTCGCTTTGAACCCTTTACCGGACTTCGATATGACGCCGATCTCGCCCCGTTAGCGGCAGTGATCGCTCCGCCCTATGACGTCGTGGACTCAATTGAACGATCAAAGCTTGCGGGACGCAGTCCTTACAATGCGATCCACGTAGAACTTCCTGAGCCACAGGAGGGTCTCGACCGGTATCAACACGCCGCACAGCTCTTCAGGGACTGGGAGTCGGTCGGAGCGCTCCACCGCGACGGTGATCCCTCGCTCTATCTCTATCGGATGAGCTTTGACGACGAACTCGGGAACCCGAGGTCGACAACCGGGGTGATTGGTGCGCTCGGAATCGATGCGGAAGGAGCGGGGACGGTTCTCCCCCATGAACGAACGATGCCGAAACCAAAGGGCGATCGACTCGACCTCTTACGTGCAACAAAGATCAATGTCTCACCAATTTGGGGTCTATCGCTTGCGGTAGGACTCGCATCTGTTCTGGGTTCAATCACTGCCGCTGAGGCTCCGACCTATCAGGCCACCGATGACGACGGAACGGGTCATGAACTCTGGGTGATCACCGATCAGCAACAGATTGAAACGATCAGCAACTTGGTGTCAACGACTCCGGTAGTGGTTGCCGATGGACACCATCGCTACGAGACTGCGATGCACTACCGAGCTGAGGTGCGGTCCGAAAACGGCGACACCCCAGGTGGCCATGATTTGGTGATGGCACTTATCGTTGAACTGTCCCCGGATGAACTCTTTGTGCAGGGTATCCACCGGTTGATCAGCGGCCTACCCGAGAGTTTTGACATCGTAAAAGCCCTCTCCGCCTGGTTCAAGATCACCGAGGGTCCAACTGATACGGTCGCCCTTGCCAAGGCTCTTGTTCCAAGTGGGGCATTGGGACTGATTATGAGCTCGAAAAACTATCTGATGGTCCCGACCTCTGATCTGTTGGCAGCTGCAGAGGCCGAACTTGATTCGAGCCGCCTCGATGTCGCCCTTGCGACCTTGCCAGCCCATGATCTCGTCTACCAACATGGGACGGAGATCTGTGCCGATCTTGTTCATAGCGGGTCAACACAGTATGCAGTGCTTCTCCGTCCAGCAACGGTTCCTCAGATCGCCGAAACGGCTCACAGTGGCAATCGAATGCCACCAAAGACCACGTTTTTCAATCCGAAGCCGCGAACCGGGATGATCTATCGCCCAGTGGGGTGACACTTTGCCTGGCGCGATAAGCCCAGTCGTTGATCTCCTAAATCCTCGGGGTTAGTGAACCAGGTGCCGTGTTAGGCGACGGTGACCGTATCGTCAAGGAAGACATCCTGGACGGCATTGATCAAGGCGACACCCTCATCGATTGGACGTTGGAAGGCCTTTCGACCAACGATGAGACCCATGCCACCAGCACGTTTGTTGATCACTGCGGTACGGACCGCTGCCGCGAGATCGCTTGCACCGGCAGCTTCGCCACCGGAGTTGATCAAACCGATCCGGCCCATATAACAGTTCACGACCTGCCACCGGGTGAGATCGACCGGGTGATCGGTTGTCAATTTTGAGTAGACAAGTGGATCCGTGCGGCCGAACTTCAGTGCGTTGTACCCGCCATTGTTCTCGGGCTGCTTCTGTTTGATGATGTCCGCCTCGATGGTGACCCCGAGATGGTTCGCCTGTCCTGTTAGATCAGCCGATAGGTGATAATCGGCCTCCTTGGTCTTAAACGCGTCGTTTCGCAGATAGGTCCAAAGAACCGTAAAAAGACCATGGCGGTGTGCCTCAGCAAACATCTTGGAGACCTCTTGTATCTGGCGCGTCGCCTCATCTGAGCCGTAATAGATCGTGGCCCCGACTCCAGCGGCGCCAAGTTCAACCGCTTGGCGAACACTTCCAAAGGGAATCTGGTCATATTTTGAGGGATAGGTCAACAGTTCGTTGTGATTCAATTTCACGATGAAGGGAATCTTGTGCGCGTAGCTGCGCGCGACGATCCCGAGACCACCAAGTGTGGTCGCCACTGCGTTACAGCCCGCTGCAATCGCAAGTTCAACAATATTCTTTGGGTCGAAATAGTCAGGATTCTTCGAGAAACTCGCTGCTGCAGAGTGCTCAATTCCCTGATCAACCGGGAGAATGGAGAGATAGCCTGATCCTCCGAGACGACCGTGACCGTAGAGCTGCCCGAGGCTGCGAAGCACTGCAGGTGAGCGGTCACTTGAGCTAAAGACCCGATCGATAAAATCTGGCCCGGGCAGGATAAGTCGGCTGCGATCTATCCCCGTCGAGTGATGCTCGAGCAGAGACTTTGCCTCTGTTCCGAGGAGCTCCTCGTAGTTGACGCTCATCGCCATCCTCCTTCAGCCGATTGATCATCGGCGAGTTGCCCGTGCAACGTAGTAGTCCGAAAACCTTACCCAACGTCATCTCAGCGAAATACGAGTTTCCGCAAATATGCCCGGAATGCCTACTGATTACCTCAACGCGGCAAGTCGCTCGAGTGCATCGGAGAGCTCTGAGTCCGCATCCACTACCTTGCGAAATAGCTCTCTTGCCCGGGGAATGTCGCCGCTCCGTTCGTAGAGATCCGCTAGTGCATACCACTGTCGAAGGTGCCGATCGAGTGGTTTGCGAACCGTCCTTGTTACCGATGGGCTGAGTAGGGCGATTGCATCGGCGACGTTGCCTCGATCTGCAAGCGATCCCGCCATCACGAGTCGCCCCTCGGCAAGGACATCACTCCCTGCACCATATTGACGCAGTTCGTTCCAAAGATAAGTGACTCGGGCGTGGTTGCGTAACGCGCGCTCACAGTCAGCGATTACGGGGTGTTGATCGACCGATCCGGAAAGTTCGTAGAAGGCGTTCAACTCCCTGATGGCTTCCTTCCAGCGACCCATCCGGTAGAAGGTGAGACCATACAACTCTCGCACCGCGGTGACCTTTGGAGTCGTACGTACAAGCTCACGGAGAATCGAGAGCGCCTCTGGGTATCGATCCCTACTGTATGCACGGGACGCGTCCGCTAGGCGAAGCTCAACGCGTGCGAGATAGCGGGCAGGAACTGCAGATCCGAGTTCAGTAGCAACATCCACCGGGAGCTTGCGTCGCCGTTGTGGCCGCTTGGTAGTCGGAATCTTTGCCGCAGCCATGGCGGCCCGCCGGACCTCTGCTCGCTCATGCGCCGTCATGATCGAACGCTCGCCCTCACCCTTCACGGCAAATTTGGCCTCAGGAAGTGGAGTACGTGATGCACCTCGTGTTATCGGAGTGCTACCGCTTAGTCCACCCTGTCGGGGAGGTCGAGAGGCACCTTGACTGTCCACCGGTTCGTTGATCGTACTTGCACCGTGTCGGGTGACACTGCCCCAAGAGGGGCGTTTCGTACGAGGGTCCTCACGAGGGCGCTCGTCGCTCTTCCTCGAAACTGGCCGATTTGAACGCTCAGGACGCGAACCTGATGACCGGGACCCGCTATCGCGTGATGTGGTGGGCCGTGAAGCACCGCTGCGAGCATTGGTTGGTCTTGACCCTGGTCGTACTGGGGCACCTGGGCGTGTTGAGCCAGCTGGTCGAACGGGGCGATCCGAACGAGGGACTGAGCGCTTACCCACCGCAGGCCGTTCCTCGCGTCGCGGAAATCCCGACGATGATCGCAGGGGTCGAGAGGGTATTGGCCGTGAGGGTCTCGACCCTGCTGTACGAGATGAAGTGGGGCGACCAGACTCCGACCGTTGCCCCTCACCCTCGCGAACGGGTCGGCGAGTCGCTCGTTCAGAATCTCTCGAATCACGGTGCTTGGGCTGAGGCTCATACGACCGTTCGGGTCGCGACGAAGATGGGCGTTGCATCCGAGAGGCCCCGGCGGGACGAGCGCTACTTGACGGCCGGTCACCAAAGGTCACAGGTGGCCGTTTAGAACTTGGTCGTCCAGTTGAACCGGACGCCGATCCCTCTCGACGGGTCCCACCCTCTCGAGTCGATGAAGACCTCGAGGCTGAAGGCCCTCGGCCTAAACCAGGTCGTACCGACTGTGGTCGGACCGTACGAGATTGAGTTGAATATGGTCGATCACCCGAACTACGTGAGGGGTTGCGTCGAGGACCACCCGCACCGTTGATCCTTGGAGTGCGCGTCTCATCGTCATCTTCGCGCGACGGTCGATCTGAAGATTTCGCAGCCATGAAGAAAGAACCTTAGTTGTAAGCGGGGACGGACAATCTACTCCATTGATCTCACCTGCGAACATCAGCCCAAACCCCGCGCACCGGCAGGTTGGACCAAACTGAAGATGAGATGAAATAGCAACAGCCCCGCTGTAGTCCTCAAAAGAGAACCACAGCGGGGCTGTCATCGATAAATTCCGGCAGCGCCCTACTCTCCCAGGGAGTCTCCCCCCAAGTACCATCGG
>CAIVND010000099.1 GCA_903907185.1 uncultured Acidimicrobiaceae bacterium | reverse complement strand
GGTTCTGGCTCATCAACGGAAAGATCGCTGGACTTCGCACGGCGGCGACCTCCGACGAACAGTTCGCGAAGAACTCAGCCACAGCGCTGCGCAACGTTGGTGCGAGCGCTGCGGCACGCAAGATGGAAGATATCGACGCACGCCTTGCTCATATGACACAGCTCGGTATCGATGTTGAGGTACTCCATCACAGTCTTTGGATCGAACAGGTGACAAACCGGCCCGATATCGAGGTCGCACTCTGTCGAAGTTGGAATCGTTGGCTCGCAGATATCTGGCAGGAGGCGAACGGACGACTTCGTTGGACCTGCGTTCTGCCCACTCTCGATATCGAGGCGGCCAAGGAGGAACTTCGATTTGCAAAGGAGCACGGCTGCGTTGGAATCTGCATGCAGCCGTACGTCGGAGACTTGATGATGCTGGATCCATATTTCTACCCGCTGTATGCATTGGCCGAAGAGCTCGACCTCGCGGTGGCAGTACATATCGCAAACGGCAACCCCGAATTTGTCGACATCGTCCGTACCCGGTTCTCACTCGGCTCGGGCTTTGCAGCCTTTCGGATGCCAACAGTGCTTGCCTGCTACGAACTCCTTCAGAGTGAGGTTCCCGCCATGTTTCCCAAGATCCGGTGGGGATTTGTGGAGACCTCAGCCCAATGGGTGCCGTGGCTCATCCATGAGATTGCCCGGCGAACTGGTGAGCGGTTCACGGCAGAGGACAATCCGTTTGTGGCAAAGAACATCTTTGTGACCACACAAACCGATGATGATCACGAATATCTGATGCACAAGATGGGCGAGAACAACCTGGTCATTGGAACCGATTACGGACACGCTGATACCTCGAGTGAGCTCGACGCCATTGGCATCTTTCGACGCGGTGATCTTTCGGAGGAGCAAAAAAACAAGGTATTGATTGCAAATCCATCGAAGCTATACGGCATCTAAACCACCGCCAAGAAAGTTAAATCAGGCGACTCACGCTCACTGAGACAGAGGGCCAACAACTCTCCTGCGAGGTCGTACTTGTCACCGGCGACTCTCACGGAATTGACCCATTTGCGCTGATCGGTCGAGCGGCTAGTTCCTCCGTTGCGGAACCACGATCAGTCCTGCGACCGGATCGTCGATGATTCTCACCGATGCACCGAAGTGAGTCGAGATATATGAAGAGGAAAGGACCTCTCGAACATCGCCGGTGATGACTACGCATCCACTATCGATCAGCGTCAGCTGATCGCAGAACTGTCCTGCAACCGTAAGGTCATGCATGGCACAGATAATGGTGAGACCTCGTTCGTGTCGAAGCGCATCGGTTAACTCCAAAACCTGCTCTTGATGTCCAAGATCAAGACCAGTCGTTGGCTCATCAAGTACCAAGATCGGCGATTCCTGAACCAATGCCCTTCCCAAGACTGCGCGCTGGGCCTCTCCACCGGAGATTTCACTAAGTACCCGAGATCGAAGGTGGGAGAGCTCTAAACGCTCAAGCACCGCATCAACAAGCGACAGATCATGTTGCGTCTCATTGGCAAACATCGGAAGATGTGGCGTTCGACCCAACAGCACGTAGTCGCGCACACTCATCATTGGAGGGAGCTCAGGACGTTGTGGAACGTAGGCGATCATTCGTGCACTCCGACGGCGATCATCGTGGACTGTAGTTGAACCGCCAATCTCGATCGTGCCCTCGTAGTCGACAGTGCCGACGATCGCGCGCAGAACTGTTGACTTGCCTGCTCCATTTGGGCCAATCAGACCCAACCATCCACCCGAGGCGACTGAGGTCGATACGCCTTCGACGACGCTCACGCCGCCAAGCTTCACCGACAGGTCACGAACAACGACGCTCACGATGATCGACCCGAGCGTCGAAGGACAACGAGAAAAAAGGGAGCACCAAAGAACGCCGTGATGACGCCAAGTGGAATCTCTGCAGGCGAAGCGACGGTCCGCGCGAGGAGATCGGCAAATATCAACATCGCAGCACCGAAGAGCAGTGAAAGTGGAACGATCCGTCGATAGCTCGACCCGACGATGAGACGGAGCGTATGCGGAATGATGATGCCGACAAATCCAATTAGTCCACTCATTGACACCGCTGCCGCTGTGCCAAGCGTGGCAAAGATCACCGTCACGAGACGTACGCGATGCGCACGAATTCCGAGGCTATCTGCCTCCTCATCGCCAACACTCATCACATCGAGAATCCGGCGGTACATCACAAGTACGAGACAACTCACCCCGACATAGGGCAGGATGATCTCGACCTGTTGCCAGCTTGCGGTCGTCAACCCACCAAGAATCCAAGAGTACGT
>CAIVND010000098.1 GCA_903907185.1 uncultured Acidimicrobiaceae bacterium | reverse complement strand
GCGATGCCGGTTGCGATGCCGATCTGACGGAGCGTGGTATTTACGCCCGAGGCCATTCCTGAACGTTCCTGTGTCACCACTCCGACTGCAGTTGACGCGAGGGGAGGGTTCACCATGCCGCTTCCAAAACCGGCGATCACGAATCCAGGTATCAGATGGGTCCAGGTCGTCGTCCCATTGATTCCGGCCATCAATAACAGCCCAAGCGCGACCAGTAATAGGCCAGGCCCGATCAACCACCGGACGGGCATGTGCGCTGAGAGACGTCCGGCAACCACCGATGCCACCAGACTGACGCCCGAGAGAACGAGAAGACGGGTTCCCGTGCCGAGTGCCGAATACCCAAGATCATCTTGCAGGTAGAGAACGAGATAGACCAACATCGCGAAGAGTGAACCGTTCATGCAGAATGCAGCGATGAGCCCACCGCTAAATGTGGGAATTCGAAAGAGCGACAGATCGAACAGCGGATGGGTGACGCGACGTTCGACCAGTACGAACCCGGTGAGGAACACCGCCGCGAGGACGAGACAGATTGCGACTCCCGAATTACCCCAGCCAAGTTCTCCCGCCCGGATCAGGCCATAGACGAGGCTGACGAGCCCGGCGGTGAGCACGCAAAATCCAGCCCAATCAGGTCGGGCGGCGTCAGGTGTTCGTGACTCAGTCACCTTCCAGCGGGTTACGACGAGTGCAGCGATGCCAATTGGAAGGTTGACGAGAAAGATGCCTCGCCAGGAGATTCCGCTGGTAATAAGCCCACCAAGAATCGGACCAAGCCCGGCTGCTACGCCGGTCGTTGCTCCCCATACTCCAAACGCTACGCCCCGCTCTTTGCCCTGAAAACTCTGAGCCAAGAGCGCGAGCGAGGTGGAGAACAAGATTGCGCCACCGATCCCTTGGATACTGCGCGACAAGATCAATACCAACGGCGACTGCGCGATGCCGCACAGCAATGAACCAAGGGTGAAGACCACCAACCCGATCGTGAACAGGAGCCGTCGCCCGTAACGGTCGGCCAACGATCCTGCTGTCAGCAACACTGAAGCGAGTGTGAGGGCGTAGGCATCGATTACCCACTGCAGGTCGCTGAAGCTTGAGTGCAGATTTCTTTGAATGTCCGGCAGGGCCACCACGACAATGGTCACATCTAAGAGCAACATAAAGGTGCCAGCACACACGACGATGAGGGTCCACCACTTCTTATCCAAAAAATTCGCCGTTCCACTGAAGGGGAGAGCATATTCGGGGACCGCTAGTGAGGGTGAACCTCTTGGTAGTTCGCATTGCTTCGAGGTTACCGGTGAGTGAGCTGTCACACGACCATCGATCGGCAGTGCGATGGATTCAATCGAACAGAGGAAAAGCCCCTTACGTTGCGTCAGTCTCCAAGAAACTCGCGAGCGAGTCGAGAAGATGCTTGGTGCCTCCCTCTCGTTGGCCAGAGTTATCGAGGCCATCGAGAAACACGCTCTGCTCGGTGAGGACAAGACGCGTACTCGCGCCTTCAGCGTGAAACTCAACTGTCGCTACCGAGACAGAGATCCGGTCATCTTCTGCGAACATCTCATAGGTGTAGATGATCCGTTGCTCTGTAACAATGTCACGGAACTCCGAATCGTAGGCATAGATGGGTCCACCGGGAGGTCCGCCGCGGTTGGTCTCGTGACCCCCAACGCGAAAGTCGAGTGTGTAAGTGTCACCGAGCGCTTCAATCGATCCAGCGAACCATCGAGCCTTTAGTCGGGGATCAGCCCAGGCCTGGTACACCTGAGCAACAGGGATGTTGTAGGTCCGTTCGATTACGAATTTGTCGTTAGAAACTGTTGACTTGGTCATGACCTCTCTCCGTCAGTAGCAATCTCATTCAGTACTTCACCCAAACGGTCGAGACGGCTCTCCCAACCTTTTCGCCGATCGGTAATCCACTGCTCGGCAAGCGACATTGCCTCGGTTTCGATTCGGCACATCCGTCGCCGTCCGATCTTCTCGGTCCTCACGACGCCGCAGGCCTCCAGCACCTGTACGTGCTGTACGACCGCAGCGAGCGACATTGCCAGCGGCGCTGCCAACTCACTGACTGAGGCTGGTCCCAGGGTGAGACGCTCCACCATGGTGCGCCTGCTCTGGTCGGCTAACGCCTGGAAGGTTCGGTCGAGGTCGATCGTTTGGTTAAGCATATGGTTAAGTATAAAAAACGAGAGAGCAATAGTCAAGTGAATTCTTTAGTATCTGGGTTGGCGCAGAGGGTCAAGATGTACGGCCCAACAAGCAGCATCGGGGAAGTGTTCAGCGGGTGCGGGCTCTTATGATGAGTCCTTGATCGTCTCGGTATACAAGGCCAAGTTTTACGAAGGAGAGCGAATTCGATGAAATCAATGACCTGTAAGCAGTTGGGTGGGCCGTGTGATCTCGTGCTCCAGGGAAATACCGGAGACGAGGTCATCAAAGCGCAGGACAAACATCTCAAGGAGATGGTCGCTGGCGGCGACACCGCCCACGAAGATGCGCTGAAAGCGATGAAGGGAAGATGGAAGCATCCCATCTCCGGTATGAGTTGGTACAAAGAGACCAAGCGTCAGTTCGCCGCCCTTCCCGAGGATTGAGCTTGCCGCTTTGACGATCTCAAATCTCTTCATCCAACTCCTGTCCCGTAGATCTCCGCTCGAACCTCGTCCCGAGGGGTGACGATGTCGACAACCACTGGCAAAAAAACCAAGGCTGTCCCTGCTCGTACTGCTGACAGCCACGACGTCATTCGCGTTCATGGCGCGCGTGAGAACAACCTGCGCGACATCAGCATTGAGATTCCCAAGCGCCGTTTGACGGTGTTCACTGGGGTCTCGGGCTCGGGAAAGAGCTCATTGGTTTTCTCCACGATCGCCGCTGAGGCCCAACGCCTCATTAATGAGACCTATAGCGCTTTCGTCCAGGGCTTCATGCCGACGTTGGCCCGGCCCGATGTCGACGTGCTCGAGGGTCTGACGACCGCAATCATCGTTGATCAGCAGCGGATCGGCGCAAACGCTCGCTCGACCGTCGGCACAGTTACTGACGCGAATGCGATGCTACGAATTCTCTTTAGCCGGCTTGCAAGGCCCACTATCGGTCCGCCCAACGCTTACTCGTTTAACGTCCCCTCCATCCGAGCATCTGGTGCGATCACTGTTGAACGGGGAAATAGCACGATCGTGAGAAAGACCTACACCCGCGCGGGTGGCATGTGTCCACGCTGTGAGGGGATGGGCAACATCAATGACATCGACCTCGGTCAGCTCTTTGATGACACGAAGTCGCTCAACGATGGAGCGCTCACGATCCCTGGTTACACACCAGGCGGGTGGAACTATCGCCTCTACAGCTCGTCAGGCTTTTACGATCCAAACAAACCCATCAGCAAGTACACCAAAAAGGAGTTGGCCGACTTTCTCCATCACGAGCCGGTGAGGATGAAAATCGAGGGCATCAATATGACCTACGAGGGGTTGATCCCGCGTATTCAGCGGTCGATGCTTCAAAAGGATCGCGATTCGATGCAGCCGCATATCCGAGCATTTGTGGATCGAGCAGTGACTTTTGCGACCTGTCCAGCGTGCAAAGGTACGCGCCTCAGTGAGGGGGCTCGCTCGTCGCGGATCGGCAAGGTCAACATCGCTGACGCATGCGCAATGCAGGTGAGTGATCTCGCCGATTGGATCCGAACAATCAAGGATCCGTCGGTAGCGCCACTTCTCGAAATGTTGCAGCAGACGCTCGACTCGTTCACCAACATTGGACTTGGCTATCTTTCACTCGATCGACCGTCAGGGACGTTATCTGGTGGGGAGGCGCAGCGCATCAAGATCCTCCATCTTGGTTCCTCGCTCACCGATGTCACCTACGTCTTCGATGAACCGACAACGGGACTGCATCCTCATGACATTGGACGGATGAACGATCAGCTCTTGGCACTTCGAGATAAGGGCAACACCGTGCTCGTCGTCGAGCACGAGCCGGAGATGATTGGTATCGCAGATCACGTCATCGATCTTGGTCCCGGTGCCGGATCAGCAGGGGGAAGCGTCTGTTTCGAGGGCACGGTGGAGGGTCTTCGCAAGAGCGGCACCGTTACCGGTCGCCATCTTGATGACCGGACGACGCCGAAAGAGAGTGTGCGCACGCCCGTTGGCATGCTCAAGGTGCGTGGTGCAACGCTCCATAACTTAAAAAAAGTAAATGTCGATATTCCACTCGGTGTATTGGTTGTTGTTACCGGCGTTGCCGGATCGGGAAAGAGTTCGTTAGTCCACGGTTCGGTCTCACCTCGAGAGGGCGTTGTCGCAATCGACCAGACGCCGATCCGCGGCTCGCGTCGCAGCAACCCGGCAACTTACACCGGACTACTGGAGCCAATCCGAAAATCGTTCGCGAAGGTAAACAACGTCAAGGCAGCGTTGTTCAGTGCAAACTCCGAAGGCGCGTGTCCCACGTGTAACGGCGCGGGTGTGATCTACACCGACCTTGCCATGATGGCTGGTGTAGCTACGACCTGTGAGGACTGTGAGGGTAAGCGCTTCCAAACAGCGGTGCTCGAGTATCACCTCGGCGGACTCAACATCGCTGAGGTGCTCGATCTACCCGTCAACGAGGCGCTTAACTTCTTTGGAGAGGGAGAGGCGAAGACACCTGCCGCGCTGGCAATCTTGGAACGACTCTCCGACATTGGACTTGGCTACCTGAAACTTGGCCAGCCGCTCACGACGCTGTCGGGCGGTGAGCGCCAACGACTCAAGATCGCCGTGCAGATGGCAGACAAAGGCGAAACCTATGTCCTCGATGAGCCAACGACGGGTCTTCACCTTGCCGATGTCGATCAGCTACTTGGCCTGCTCGACCGGCTTGTGGACTCTGGCAGATCTGTCATCGTCATCGAACACCATCAAGCGGTGATGGCTCATGCAGACTGGATCATCGATCTCGGCCCTGGCGCGGGAAACGATGGGGGAGAGATCGTCTTTTCGGGAACTCCCACCGACCTCATTGAGGATCACTCGACCCTTACAGGAAAGTATCTCTCCAAGTATGTTCGCGGTTAGTCAGTAACTACCAAGCTATTCGGTTGCGATTCCACAGAGTTTGCGTAGCAGTCCGTCAAGGTCCTTTGGCATCTCGTCGCCACACCAACCGACAAAATGATCGGGACGTACAAGGATCAGCGACGATCCGTAGCGGACACGTTCGTCTGCGAGATCGTCACGGATCACCGTGAGCGGAATCGCTAACTCTGCCGCGCAAGCAACAAAGTTGGCGACTGAGGTTGGATCGGCGTCAAAGGCCAACAGCGTAAATCCCCGACCGAGCTCCTCATACACGCTTGTGCCCCCAGAAAGCACAGCCGGAGCGAGGTGGTGCCCAGCCTGTGCGGTAAAGGTGTGTGCACCGTGCACGCCGATCTCATCTGTTGGCGCCCCTTCGATGACCGATGATCCGTCGTAGTGCGGTTCATACCACGGCGGTGCGAACTCGCCACCCGTGCGCGCACTCCAAGCGTTCGCGAAGGCGACCTCATCGATCTTTGGGTCATAGGTTCGGAAAAAGGCCGCATCGTCATCGATCCACTGGCCGATGAGGTCGCTACCGGTCTCAGCGAAGATCGGCTGACGCTCTTCGCTGTAGGAAGAGAGCAGACCCTCGCCACCCCAGCCCCCAAGGTTGGCCGCGATCTTCCAACCGAGATTGGCAACATCATCAAGACCGGTGTTGAGACCAAGTCCTCCATAGGGGGGATGGGTGTGACAGGCATCGCCAGCGATAAAGACCCTTCCTGATCGATAGCGGTCGGCGACCTCGATGCGTAGATCCCAGAATCCAATGTGTTCGAACTCACAGGCAAAGGGAAACCCCGCGACCTCGGCGAGCATCTCCTTGAGCAGTTCAGTATCGGCGGCTGTTGTGTTGTTGGGTACCGGCCCGTGATAAAACCACGTTTCGCCGAGTCGTACCCGCCCGAAGAACTGCCAGATCCCCTTGTATTTTGGGTTCAGTACTCGGTAGGTGGTGCGTTCAGGAAAGCGTTCAAGACCAGCGTGCAGCTCCTTCGAGGCGAACACCGTAAGCACCATCTTCTGTTCGAAGTCCCGACTCGTCCTCGTGATGCCTACGCTCTCGCGAACGATCGATCGGCCACCATCACAGCCCACGACGAAACGTGCACTGAGCTGTTCAGTGATCGTTGGATCATCGGTGTTCTCAACGGTGACGTTGACCTTGCCATCGACCTCGGTGACGTCGGTGGCGGTGGTGTGAAACCGGAAGGAGATCTGGGGGAGCTGTGCAGCACGTTGACGAAGTACCTCCTCCGTCTTGTACTGGGGGAGTCGCTCATTTTCTTGGAAGAAGTACTGACTGACCCCACCGAGACCCTCGGGTAGGTACCAGTAGTCACTTGAGAGACTCTCATATGCGGTAATGCCACCGATTGGATAGCCAGTTGGTAACACTCGGGCGGCCCGAAGTTCATCGACACAGTTCCAGAAGTAGAAGTGCTCAAGGGTTCGCTGCATCAACGACTGGCCCTTTGGTATGGTGCCGACCGCCTCGTGACGTTCGATCACGACCGAGGTGACATTGCGCTGCGCGAGATCGACCGCAAGCGCGACACCGACCGGTCCGCCGCCCACGATGATTACCTGAGGTTCGTCAGTCATTTCATCCAAGCTAGCGCGGCGACAAAATCGCTCCCACCTAGCGAGAAAGACGCAACATCAGGTGATCGAGTCCTGCTTGGGGTGAGGAGTAGATCGCCCCTCCACTGCGAGTAATGAGATGCGTGATCTGGAGGTTGACGAGAGTCGCCGCGTTGTCACCACTAGCGCGGAGGTCGGTACGGTAGCCAACGACCACTCTGCCGATTCCAACGCCGTAGCCGATCTCCGCTGCTGTTCCATCATCAACACTCGTGCCATCGAGACACGCGAGGATCCCATCGCAGGCATCGATCAGTAGGAGATTCGCCGCGCCAACGATCTCATTTGCCCGTTCAAGATCTTCAGTGCCAGCACCCTCGTCGATCAGTCGTCCGAGCTCTGCGCCCTCAATGCTCGACCATGGGTCGAGCGGGATCATCCCCTTTTGCGTGGTGAGCTCTACAACCTCACGTGCGTAGCGGTTTCCATAGGGGGTAAATCCAAGAGGACTCGCGAGATAGATCGAGATTGATTTTTCCGCCATCACTATCACCGTAGTGGTCGAGCAGGATCTTCTCGAGCCGATGAACAATCAAGCCAGCTGCTAGGTCGTAGTCGCCGTGGCCTCTGCATCTTTTGCCGCGCGTTCGGCGAGTGCTCGTCGACCACCGGTTTCGGGAACTTTGAAGATCACGAGACTCGCGACAATTCCGCCGGAGACTCCAACAAAGAGAAAGGAGGCGCTATAACTCACCGCGGCGAGCGCGGCAAAGATAATCGGCGAGAGCGCGACCCCTCCCTGGCCAACAAATCGCCAAAGTCCAAGGAACATGCCGCGCGCCTCCGGTGGAGCGACATCGGCGCCGACGGTCTGAACTGAACCACTGGTCATCCCCTGTGAGAAGACGTTCATGAGGTAGACCGCAATGAAGACCGCAACCGAGACGTCGAAGATTGCCGTTAACGCAAGTCCGATCTGGGAGAAGAAGACTCCGCTAAATCCGGGGACCATCGTCTTTTTCCGACCGTAACGGTCCATCATCCATCCCGCGATGAATCCAAGAGGGAGACTGATGAACGCAGCGGCACTGGCGAGATAGCCAGTCGCAACCACGGACAGGTGATAGCGAAACACGGCATAGAGGATCAGAACCTGCGCTTGAGCTGGGCCACGTGCACAGCCCGAGAAGAAAGCGATCAGAAAATAGTTAATCCGAGGCATCACGATCTTGCGATAGGTGATCTTCTGCGCGACCGTGCCATCTGGTGTCGGCGGTGCAACGTAATCCGATCGCTTCGGTGTGTCTTGGAGATAGCGGTAGGCCGGGATGAGGGCAACGATGGAGAGCACGCCATAGGCAACAAAGGGCGAGCGGATTCCAAAGTGCGAAGCCATGACACCACCGATCAGTGGTCCAAGCGCGCGTCCCGTGTTGTCCATGCCGAACATCCAACTCACCTGTCGGCCTCGTTGGTTCGCCCGCGCTCCGTGAGAGATTCCTGCAAGGCGTCCCATCAGCCACATCTGGGCCCCGCAGCCATCGAGAAAGCGGAAGGTGAGCAGTTCTGGATAGTTCTTCGCGAAGACGACCGCAAAGGCCATGACGGCGGTGAAGAGCGGTCCGATCAGCATGACCCGACGACGTCCATAGCGGTCGATCAGCCAGCCCGCTGGGATTGCTCCTGCGAGGTTACCGAGCAAGAAGGTGGTCGTGATTCCCGTCGCAACGGCGAAGCTGATGTGGAACGACTTTGCGATTGCGGGGACCGAAGGTACGGCGATACCGGTTCCCATCGCGAAGATGAGAGCGGGGAGATAGGTCGAATTAAATGCCGCCCAGGACCATGCTTGCATGCCCTCACTGTCCGGTGGAGCTGCCTTCGGCGTCGCCTCGGCCGGTGATTCGCTCATCTGTCGCTTCCACCCCCAATCTCGTGGCACAACCTCGCGGGTGACGACTTGTCGTCCTCCCGATGACCCCTCGATGAACGATAGTTCCAGCGCCCACAGCTGGCGAGGACAATGTCGTCCACCCAGGTAGTTCGAGTGACAAGGGAGAGTTACCGGTCTGACTCGCAGCCAAAAGGGGTACTCTGGATGATCAGATTTTCGGCAGAACCATCCACGCGACGCCGTGATGGTGTTGGAGGTTCAGTGGGTCCTGAGTTCGAACAGCATTCCTTCGTCGATATCGATGAAGTTGGGCGGCCCACCAGCGAACTTGCCGCTGAGCAGCGCTACGTCGCGATGCTCTACGAGGCCCTTGATGCCTACCGAGCCAAGATCGATCGGGAGCTTGCTGAGATCTTGGCCTCTCCGGCCACCGGGACCCATCAGTGGAGAACTGAGCGCGATGCCATTGCGGCGAATCACTCTGCACGACTTCGAAAGATGATGATCGGCGATGCGCCACTGTGTTTTGGACGCATCGATCTTGAGGACGGAACGGTGCTTCACATCGGTCGGGTGGCACTGAGCACCAGTGACCAGGACGCTCTGCTCGTCGACTGGCGGGCTCCGATCGCTGCCAAGTTCTACAGCGCAACATCGGGAGCGCCAGAGGGTGTTCGGCGGCGGCGCCATCTGCTCGCCAAGGGTGAAGAGATCATCGATATCGATGATGAGATCTTTGATCGAGCACTGTTAGAGAGCACTGACCCAGCGACGCTGCATGGCGACGCTGCACTGCTTGCCGCCGTTGGGCGCGCACGGACGGGACAGATGGGCGACATCGTTGCGACCATCCAACGAGAACAGGATGCGGTCATCCGTTCGGAGCTCTCGGGCATCCTGGTCGTTCAAGGGGGACCGGGCACGGGCAAGACCGCTGTTGCGCTTCACCGTGCGGCCTACCTGCTCTTTAACTATCAGAACCGGCTGATGCAGAACGGCGTGCTCGTGATCGGTCCGAACCGAGTGTTCTTGCACTACATCGACCAGGTCCTTCCTGCACTTGGCGAAGACCGAGCGATGTTGGTGACGCCACATGGACTGTTTCCTGGAGTGCGCGCGACCATCCACGATGACGACACTGCGATGCGTATCAAAGGCGGTCTCGAAATGGTTTCGATCATTGAGCGAGCGATCGCCGGTCGAGAGCGGGTGCCACGTGAACCCCAGGTGCTGGCATTCGAGCGATCGCGCCTCACCCTTCCGCGATCGGTGATGCGACGGGCGCGCGACGCCGGTCGGGCACGCCGTCGCACACACAACCAGGCTCGGGTCTCGGTGGAGGGCGTCCTCCTCGAGTATCTGCTCCGTCAGCTCGTGGAATCGATCACCGCGATCGGGGGGCAGGTTCCCGACCACGAGGAACTCCGTGAGATCCGGCGAGCACTCGCGCGGTCACATGATTTTCTCGTCACGATGGAACGCATCTGGCCAGTGCTCTCTCCCGAGCAGCTCTTAAATGACCTTTTTGGTATTCCCGCACTCCTTCGGGCCGCAACTCCGCAGCTCACCGACACCGAGCGCGAGGCTTTGGCGCGTCCTCGTATCGAAAATGCCGTTGGGGTGCACTGGACGATCGAAGACGTGGCAGTCCTCGACGAAGCCGCCGAGCAACTCGGTCCAGCCGATGATGCACAGCGTCGTCGAGAGCTTCGCCGCCGTAGTGCTGAGCGGCGAGAGGAGGCTGCCTATGCGCAGCAGGTGCTTGGCACCTTCCGTGTTGATCGCGAGCTTGACGTGGAGGCGCTCGCTGATGCCTACGCCGGTCGAACCGGCGAGGAGTTCATGGAACGGGCGCGTAATGATCGAACAGTAAAGTTTGGACACGTGATCATCGACGAGGCGCAGGAGCTCTCACCGATGACATGGCGGATGATCTTCCGGCGAAATCCGAGTCGGTCGATGACCATCGTCGGTGATCTCGCGCAGGCGAGTTCGCCGTGGTCGCCGTCATCGTGGGGAGAGGTTCTTGACAGCTATGGAGCGGACCGTTGGAGTGAGGTTCAGCTCACCGTCAACTACCGCACGCCAAGCGAGATCATGCACCTCGCTGTCCCCGTTCTTGCTGCTGCATCACCTGGGGTGGTTGCCCCCGCTGCAATACGTGATGCTGGGTCGATTCCGATCGCCTATCTGAGTGATCCCAACAACCTTGGTGTGAGTATCTTTCGAGTGGTTGCGAATGAGCTATCGACCCTTGAGGAGGGTCGTCTTGCCGTTCTTGTACCCTCATCGATCCTGGAACCGTTGCGCGAGTCACTTGCCCAGCAGCTTCCTCTCTACTTTGCGGGCGGAAATCGAGCCGACGATGCGCGAGTTGTTTTGCTCGATACGCGAGATGCGAAGGGGTTGGAGTTTGACGTGGTGATCGTTGTCGAACCACAGCTGATGATCGATGCCTCTCCCCGAGGGATGAGCGATCTCTACGTGGCACTCACAAGGGCGACGCAGCGGCTGATCTTCGTCCACGAGACTCCGCTTCCCTCGCTCTTTCCAGCGGATCGATACGAGGTGCGATCGCTTCCTGGCGAATAGTGATCGCAGTGGTTCGTGACCTAGCGTGAGAGTGAATGCACGAGAAACCATTGCCATCGACAAGATCCAATGAGCGAGGGGAGCGAAGTGTCAGAAGAGATCACTAGTCGTTCTTCACCATTCGACTCACCAGAAAATGTCCGAGCTCGACTCGCGGAGATTGACTACATCGCTGGTGGTTCACTTTCGACGGTGCTGTATCTCGCCATCTCGATGCGTAGGCCGCTCTTTTTGGAGGGTGAGCCCGGTTCGGGAAAGACCGAACTTGCAAAGGCAATCGCACAGATCACTGGCGGCGAGCTGCTTCGACTGCAGTGTTATGAGGGTATCGACTCTACCCAGGCACTCTACGAGTGGGACTATGCGAGACAGCTCCTTCATCTACGCGTTCAGGGACAGAACGGATCCGCCCGACAAGTTGATGAGCGTGAGCTCTACACCGAGGAGTTCCTGCTTCGTCGACCGTTACTGCGAGCGCTCAGCGCACCGGTTGGCATTGCACCCCCAGTGCTCCTGATCGATGAGGTCGACCGCGCCGATGATGAGTTTGAGGCCTTCCTCCTCGAGGCGCTCTCTGACTATGCGGTGAGTGTTCCTGAGCTTGGAACGGTGCGTGCCGTTAATCCCCCGATCGTCATCTTGACCTCGAACAGAACCCGGGATGTGCACGATGCCCTCAAGCGACGTTCGCTCTACCACTGGCTTGGTCAACCCAGCTTCGAGGACGAAGTCGCGATCGTGATTGCGAGAGCGCCAGCAGTGAGCCCGGAGCTCGCGACCGAGGTAACGGCCGCGGTCCGGGTACTGCGTGAGCTTGGTCTTTATAAGCCTAGATC
>CAIVND010000097.1 GCA_903907185.1 uncultured Acidimicrobiaceae bacterium | reverse complement strand
CCATCTCCGCGATGCCAGCAAAGATCGATACAAAGAGGCGAAGCACCGGCAGCCCTCGCCCAACGCCGATAGCCCACTCTCCCCGACCATCAAGCCAGATCTCCACTCGATCAAGATCTTGCGGAGTGAGCAGAAGGTACTTCCCAAACCGTTCGACGAGGGGACGACCGCCGAGACGACCGATCAGATAGGCGACTGAAGAGCCACCCATCTCGCCGAGGACACCGATCAGGATCGCCGCGACGATATTGAGATGCCCCTGATAGGCGAGCACCCCCGCGTAGCCGAAGGTGACCTCTGAGGGAATTGGAATACATGCGGACTGGATGAAAGCCAATGCCAGGATCGCAAGGTAACCGTGGTCGATGAGGAAGTGTTCCATGCCCGACTTTCTAATCGAAATATGGGTCAATTCTTGGTCGGGTTGGCGAATCCCGCTCTGTGACGCATCTGGGTTCTAACGTTGGCCCATGGCCGTCGAGATACCGAGCACGCTGAGTCCTTCCAAGATCACGAAGTTCACCAACTGTCCACTCGCCTTTCGTTACTCGTATATCGACCACATCCCCGAACCGGCGAACGCCGCGCAGCTACGCGGGACACTCGTGCACCGAGCTCTGCAGCTTCTCTACGCGGAATCAGTCGCCGACCAACGTTCGACACAACAGGCCCTCGCCGCTCTCGATGTCGCATTTGAGGAGATGCGTGAAACCGACGACATGATCGGTCTCGGCCTCGACGAACGAGCAACTGCCACCTTTCTCCGCGAGGCACGAACACTGGTAACGCACTACTTCTCCATGGAAGATCCCGGCGCGGTTGAACCGATCGGCATCGAACTTGACCTTCGCGCGACGCTCGGAAACGTGGAGCTGCGTGGCATCATCGACCGACTTGACCGCCTTCCAAACGGTGACATCGTCGTGACCGACTACAAGACCGGACGATCGCCGAGACCCGATGCCTCACGAAGTCGGCTCATCGGTGTGCAGTTCTACGCCTACCTCTGTCAAGAGGCCTTCGGACTCCGCCCGAGCGAGATCCGGCTGCTGTACTTAAAGGATCAGGTTGTCGTTGTCGAATCACCGACCGATCAGACGATGCGTGGCCTTACCTCTCGCGCACTCGCCGTGTGGGCTGCGATTGAGCGCGCCTGTGAATCGGAGGACTTTCGGCCAAACATCACGGGACTGTGTCGATACTGCTCCTATCAAGACCGCTGCCCGGCCTATCAATCATCGCTTGCCTCCTAGGCGGTTGATGATCCCCTTTGAAGCACCCCGAGCATTAGCCTGAGCCTGCATGTTTTTCGATCTTGTTAAAAAGTTTGATGACTATTTCGACGCAAGCTTTGACTCGCTGCGCGGCAATAAGGTTGCCGACCGCGTCTTTTACACTGCCTCTGAACTTGGTGACTTTGGACTCCTGTGGGTGATCTTCGGACTGCTTCGAGCACTTCGTGGGGGTAAGTTCAACGAACGTGCGGCACTTCGGGCGATCCTTGCAACAGGTGTCGAGTCATTTCTTGTCAATGTCATCTTGAAATCGATCTTTGGTCGTGGACGTCCAGTCCGCCAGATCGAACACCCCCTTCCAATCCGAACCCCGCTGACATCGAGCTTCCCCTCTGGGCACGCAACCGCCGCGTTCTGCGGAGCCGTGCTCCTTAGTGATGAGGATCCGCTCGCCGGCCTCTACTTTGCCAGCGCAATATTGGTTGCGCTGAGCCGGATCTACGTCAAGATCCATCATGCCTCCGACGTCGCAGCCGGAGTCGTCGTGGGCCTCTCGCTGGGTCTTATTGCAAAGAAGATCGTTCCACTTCGCCGCTCTCGCTCTTAACTGATCTCCGGATCGAGAGGTCGACACCCCTCGCCTAACATGAGGGTCCTTAACCGCGCCGAGATCTGGAGATGAGTTTCATGAACGTTGCAATCGTGATGGGAAGCGACTCTGACGAGTCCGTCATGAAGGGAGCAGCGGACGCGCTCGACGAGTTTGGCATCGCGTGGGAGATGCGAGTGCTGAGTGCGCACCGCACGCCCGATGACGCGATCGGCTTCGCACGCGAGGCTGCTTCTCGTGGTGTTGGCGTCATTATCGCTGGCGCCGGAGGCGCTGCGCACCTGCCGGGAGTGCTCGCTGCGGTGACTACGCTCCCCGTGATCGGAGTGCCCGTAGCGCTCAAAGCACTCGATGGTCTTGACTCGCTGCTCTCGATCGTACAGATGCCACGTGGCATACCCGTTGCGGCGGTAGCGATCGACAACGCTCGAAATGCTGGACTCCTCGCGGTAAGAATCCTCGGGGCAGGCAACGCCGAACTTACTGCGAAGATTGTTGCCTTCCAGGAGAAATTGGCAGACGAAGTTCGCGGTCGAGACGCTGCGATGCAAGAACGACTCGGTCGCGGTTAGCTCATTTGCCATGACTGCCCCATTACTTGCGCGCCTCGGTTACCAAGAGGATGAGGTTGTCGTCATCGTCTCCTGCGATGAACTTGGTTTTTGCCACGCGGCAAATGTTGCCACCTACGAGTTACTTCGCGCTGGGAGGGCGACCTCTTCATCGCTGATGGTTCCCGCGCCCTGGGCACGATCAGCCGCAGCCAGCTATCAGGGAGATGACGTTGGTGTTCACCTCACCCTCATCTCTGAACTCGACCGTTACCGCTGGGGACCGATCACCCAAGCGCCCTCACTACTCGACGGCGATGGCGCCTTCCCCCGAACCGTCGACGATCTCTGGGAACATGCAGACCTCGACGAGGTTCGCCGTGAGTTGCGAGCGCAGATCGAACGTGCGGTGCTGTGGGGAATCGGCGTCACCCACCTCGTGACCCACGTCGACACAACGCTCGGTCGGCCCGAGTTCTTCGACGTCTTTCTCGATCTTGCTGAGGACTTTCATCTGCCGATCCGTCTCATCGGCGCTGACGAAGAGCGGTCCGTGGGGTTTCCACTCCGTGAGCTCGTAGCCCAACGCGAAGTCGTCACTCCCGACAGCGTGATCAGCCTCAGTCAGCTCGGCGATGATGCAGAGGCGGTGGTACATGCCATCGCTGAGTTTGCGCCCGGAGTACATGAAATTATCTGTCGAGTGGCATTGGAGACAGATGAGCTTCGTAATGCCACTCCGCAATGGGAGGAACGGACCCAGGCCAATGCGTTGTTACGCGCGATGAACTGGGAACAGATGAAGATCACATTGACGAACTACCGAGCGATGGCTGGACTCATGCGCAAGGATGCGACCCACTAACGTTCAAAGAAAATTTTGCGGGCTAGTAGTACTTCGGAACGTAGGCACCACGACCAAGGGCAGCAGATTCAAGCGGATCGATCTCCTCGCTCACCCCACCAATAATCTCGGTGACCCAATCGAGTCGCTCCTTCAAGATGCGCTCCACGCCGTCGGTGAGTGTTGCTCCTGACACTGCGCACGAACCACAGGCCCCTTGGAGCTGCACCTCGATGATGCCGTTGTGATAGTCGACATCGACGACCTCAAGGTCGCCACCATCGATCTGCACCGCGGGCCGGAGCATCTCAATGACCTCATTAAGCGCTTCGGTGCGCTGAGCGATGACCTCGTCAGTGACCTCAATGTCGACCTCCAAAGATGGTGTAATCGACTCTGTTTCTACTGCCTGAGTTCCTGTATCTTCAGCGGTCACGGTCATCTTCCTAACAAGTTCATAACACGATTACGGCCCTTGCAGCTTACTTTTCTGGCTGCTCACTCGTACACTTGAAGACATGCAACTCGTGATCCTTGCCGCCGGATTCGGCCGCCGATTTGGTGGACTGAAACAACTTGCGCCCGTTGGTCCGCAGGGTCAAGCCATTATGGACTATACGGCCTCGGCCGCTCAGTCGTGCGGCTACGAGTCGGTCATCGTGGTGATCCGCGAGGAGATCCGCGAGGAGATCGAGAGCCACGTCGCAAAGAACTGGCCGAGCGATCTCAAAGTTCACTTCGCCGTTCAGGGACCAGTCGCTGGAACCGCACAGGCGGTGCTCTCAGCTGCTCCCTACATCCATGGGCCATTCGGCGTCTGTAACGCCGATGATCTCTACGGCAAAGCTGCCTTTCTCGCCCTTCGCGAGCACTTCGAGCCGGTCTTGGTTGGTTACTCCACCCCGGCTGCCGCTCGAGGTCATCACCTTCTCGTCGCCTACCACGTCCTGCGCACGGTACTCACCGATGCAACGGTGACCCGAGGCATCTGCGAGGTTGATGGTTCCGATAATCTTCGCTCGATCGCTGAGCACCATGTTTCGCTTCGTGAAGATGGTCGCTTTGACGCCGAACCACTCGTTGCCTGTGCCAAGTATCCCCCTCGGATCCTTGAGGGTAACGAATGGGTATCTATGAACCTTTGGGGCTTCTACCCAAGCATGTTGGCCCACCTTGCCGATGCGGTAGCGAACTTTGAGGCCACACCAACTGGACGGCGCGAGCTGCTGCTTCCTGAGGTTGTTAGTCGAGTGATCAGCTCAGGCGCAGAGATTGTTCATGTCATCGAGACCGATGAGCGGTGTATTGGCGTGACGCACGCTGAAGATATCTCCATCGTAAATGACGAGCTCTCGCTTACTCCTGACCCACGCGAGTCCCTGCTGAATGCTGCAGCGAAGGGTCGTACCCGCAGCTAAGGCTCCATCTAGCGACCTAGGCTCGACCTATGGCCGTGGTGTACGTAAATGGAGAGCTCCTTCCCGAGAGTGATGCCAAGATCTCGACTTTTGATCATGGCCTCGTTGTCGGTGACGGTGTCTTTGAGACCGTTCTCCTCCGAGCAGGTCGCCCCTTTGCGCTGCGACGCCACCTCGAACGCCTGAATCGCTCGCTCGCAGGTCTTTCTATGGGGCCTGCCAACTTGGAGGAGATCACCACTGCGGTGAACCGAGTTGTCGATGAGTGCGAATACGCCGATGGGCGAATCCGCATCACCGTCACGGCAGGCAATGGCCCTTTGGGGTCGGGTCGCTATGCGGGTGACCAAAGTATCGTCGTCGCCTGCGCGCCAGCCACCGAGCCACATGCCACCGCAATTGTCCAGACGGTTCCTTGGCCGCGCAATGAACGAGGTGCACTCGTCGGCCTCAAAACTATCTCGTATGCGGAGAATGCTGTTGCCCTCGCGTTTGCAGCTGCTCGTGGCGCAGATGAGGCGATCTTTGCCAACCTTTTAGGCAATCTCTGTGAGGGAAGCGGATCCAACATCTTCGTCGTCACAAATGGTGAACTCATCACACCGCCACTCAATGCAGGTTGTCTCGCGGGCATAACTCGTGGCCTTATTCTCGAGCACTGCGGTGGGATCGAACGGGATCTTCCGATCCAATCCTTTTGCGGCGACCAGGTTGAAGAGGCGTTCGTCTGTTCGGCGATCCGTGGTGTGCAGCCCGTCGAAGCGATCGATGGAGTACCGCTTCGACAAGCTCCTGGACCGATCACGAAGGAGATCGCAAACCGTTACGAGGCACTGCGCGACGCGGATCCAGAGCCTTAGCGATCAAGGGTCGAGACTATTGGTCGGGCTCAAACCTACTCATCACGGAAATGAACTGCTCTCTCGTTGGTAGCGCTTCGAATCGGAGAGCTACCTGATCAAAGAGCCCGAGAGCGGGGACTCGGAGTACCTCGGTGGTTTCGAGATCGACCGTGATGACACCGGTCGCCGAGATGGATTGGTCAACAACTCGAAGCTCAGCAACCAGCTGTTCGCGCTCTTGGTCGGTAAGCGACGCAATCTCTACCAGCGAGACTGGGGCGAGTCTGGTGCCATCTCGGAGCAGGCGAAGGAGCTCAGCCCCATCAGTCGCGATGGAGACGATGGAAGATCGGTCCGGTCGGTCTTCGATCCGTGGACGGTTCCATGCATCGTCGACATGAAAGAACGCTCCTGCCATGGTGGTTGAATCCTGCGTGCACATCTCGCGGATGAGCAGATACGCCTCGTTGTACCGCTCGGCGTCCTCGAGTAACTCCACTGAAGATCCACCAAGAACAAGGCGACCCCTCCCCTGTGACGTGACATCGATCCCCGTGGTGAGCTTTGCAAGAATGCTCGGAGGGCGACCAGCAGAGAGAGTCACCAACACGCCGACAGCCAACTCAAGATGGTTCTGTGCGACCAGGCCCGCGATGACAAAGGGATCGAGTTCACTGTCAGATTGTTCTTCGAAATAGATCGAAGCGATCTCCATCGAACTGGCGAGCATGACTGTCTTTCGGAGGGCGTCGAGATCACGGTAGCTGCCAAGTGGAATGATGACCGCTGAAGGAACACCCATCTTCTAGTTGTACTCCCTTCTACGATTGCATGCGCTTGAGTTCTTGGCCGCAACCTCTTTTGTTGGCCAGGCAGCGATACTGGAGTGATGACACCGGGATCGATGAACTATGAGGACGACCCGATGAGCGGGCGATCGGCGGAGGTTCGAAGGATCCAGCCCTATCAGGCGACGAAGACCTACCAGTGTCCCGGGTGCAACAACGAGATCGGAATCCGGATCGGCCACACCGTGGTTGTTCCCCTTGGCCGACCAGAGGATCGCAGGCACTGGCACACTTCCTGCTGGCAGCGACGAGCCTCGCGCCAACCAGGGCGTTGACAATATCTCTGCGGCAAGATTGCAGGTGATCGAGGGTAGAATAGGGCCCATGGCAGGCATCTGTCAGCTATTGCAGTTCGACCTGGAGTCTCCCTCATGCAGAACGCGGTGATCGTGAAAACAGCCTTTGGGACCATCGATGGACAGGCCCTGCTCTATAACGCCATTATCTGCGTTGCGCTTGGGGTCGTTGGCTACATGCTCTCTCAGAGGATCCGTGCGACACGGGGGGTCACCCCGTGGAAGATTCCATCGATCGCGTGGGCGGTTATCTGTTTCGCGATTCCGCCCATCGGATTCTTGGTTGAGCTGTTGGCGGTCGTGATGACTCGACCCGTCGGCAATGGCGCAAGCACTACGCCTCCGGCTTATACGCCTTCAGACACGCTCCCAGCAAGGGTGCAGGACACACCGACGCCAGCAACCGTGCCGACGACGAGTGACGTGATCGCGGCCTATGTGCCAAAGACGCCTCCCTCAGGATACGGGGGCCCGGCCTCTGACGTACTCGGGAAGCCAGCACTCTTTGGTTGGTACAAGGATGTAACTGGCCGCCATGAGATGCGCTACTGGGATGGTCGAGACTGGACGAAGTATGTCGGAGATGCATCGGTTACCAGCGAGGACCCACTCACCCACTGATTTACGCCGACCCACTGATTCGGGTCAGGAAAGCTCCACCTCGGGCAGCGCCTCAACGTTGACATCTTTGAAGGTGACCACGTTGACGGAGGGAACAAATCGAGCCGGGCGGTACATGTCCCAAACCCAGGCATCTCGAAGCGTCACGCTGAAGTAGGTGGTTGTGCCCTCCGACACTGGGGTCACCTTGACCTCGTTGGCGAGATAGAAACGTCGATCGGTCTCAACAGCGAAACGAAACATTGGAAGTACCGCTCGATATTCCTCATACAGCGCGAGCTCAATCTCGGCTTCAAAACGTTCGAGATCCTCTTCGGCACCCATCTGCTACCGATTCTGCCAAAGAGCAGGGATCAACATGTCACGAGCATCGGGCAACTCGCCGCAAAAGGTTAAGCGGGATGGAACTAATTCGTTCGACGTTCCTTAATCTTTGCCTTCTTACCGACGCGATCGCGGAGGTAGTAAAGCTTTGCGCGACGAACATCTCCGTGCGTAACAACTTCAATCTTGGCGATGATTGGAGAGTGGACGGGGAAGCTGCGCTCGACGCCTACACCAAAGCTCACCTTGCGGACGCTAAACGTCTCTCGAGCACCTGCGCCCTGGCGACGGATAACTGCACCCTGAAAGACCTGGATGCGCTCTCGGGTACCCTCGACAACTCGAACGTGCACCTTCAGCGTGTCGCCGGGTCGAAACTCAGGGATGTCGTCCCGAAGGGTGTCGCGATCTACAAGATCGGTGGGGTTCATATCTCTTTACGCTCCTCAACGAATGCATCACCGCTGCGTGCGGCCTGAAAAATCCCTGCCGTGTCCGGCGCGGTGGTCTCTAAAGAATAGCCGTGCTGGGAGAGCAAGATTACCTCGTCTCTCGTGAGGCCTCCTCGGGCGACAATCAAGTCCGGACGCATGGCGAGGGTCTGAGCCAAAGATGCAGCTAGTCGCCAGCGCGCAACCGCCTCATGGTCGCCTCCAAGGAGGGTCTCTGGAACCGTCCATCCGCGAAAATCTGCCGGTCTCGTGTACTGCGGATACTCCAAAAGGCCGGCAGCGAAGCTCTCCTCGACCACGGAGGCGGAGTTCCCAAGCACCCCAGGCAGCAACCGCACCGTTGCCTCAATGACAACGAGCGCAGCCAGCTCTCCACCAGCGAGAACGAAATCACCGACCGAGATCTCCTCGTCTACGAGATGATCAACCACGCGCTGGTCTACCCCCTCATATCGTCCACAGATGAGGGTGAAGGAAGCTCCAGCGGAGACAAGCTCCTCAGCGACATGCTGCGTAAATCGACGTCCCTTTGGGCTGAGAAGGATCACCGGCCGCGGAGGTTGGACCCGTTCGACTACGGAGAAGATTGGACCGGGTGCGAGCACCATACCGGCCCCGCCACCAAAGGGAGAGTCATCGACACTTCGTCGCGCATCGGTTGCCCCATCACGCAGATCGTGTACCCGAAGATCGAGCAGCTGCTCTCTACGTGCTCGCCCGATGATCGCCTCATCTGCGTAGTTGGTGATCATCTGCGGGAAGATCGTCAGAACATCGATACGAAGCGGCTGCGCGCCCGGTAACGGCACCCGCTCACTCATAGGTCAAAGAGTCCCTCAGGGATATCCACGTAGACGTTCTCGGCATCACTGCGGATGACAAACCCGGTCGGGACGAGATATTTATCCTCGATGACGAGCAGATCACTTGCCGGGTTTGCCTGCACCGCGGTGATCGTTCCGTGGCTCACACCATGTTGGTCGATCAGCTGAGCACCGATCAGTTCATGGACAAAGAGCAGATCAGGATCGACGATCGGCTCTGCCAAAAGGACGGCACCGTGAAGTGCCTCGGCAGCTTCGCGGGTCGTCACCGCATCGAACGCGACGATCCACCGATGTTGAAAGGGACGAGACGCAACGATCTCGATGACGCGTGAAGGTGCGCCCCGATCAACCCCGCCCGGTGATTCACCGACAACAAGTTGGGAACCTGGAGCGAGCCGCTCCTCATGATTGGAGAGAAGCTCAACGACGCACTCACCACGAAGTCCATGGGCCCGGGCGATACGGGCGACCTCTAAGAGCGCCATCCGCGCGATGTACTGAAACTCAGTCGACGATGTCGACCGAGGTATCCGCACCATCACGGGCACCCGCGGCTCGGACCACAGTACGTAGCGCCTGTGCAATTCGACCGCGCTTACCGATGATCCGGCCCATGTCGTCTGGGTTCACGTGCAGCGAAAGCTTGGTACCACTTCGTCCCGGTCCTGCCTCAACGACAACAGAATCGGGATCATCAACGATCGATCGTGCAATGTGCTCCAAGACCGCCTGGGCGGTTCCACCATCGATCACCTGATCAACCTCTGGAGCACCGATCTCATCCTCGATGTCCTCAGGGGCTTCAGTAGATGAGAAGTCTGGACCCTCAAAGAGGGATGAGTCGCTCGTCACCTTGTCGACCTCACGCGCTCTTGCGAACGCGCTTCGCCTTTTCTACCTTTGCGGGACGCTGCGCGTCGAACTCGCCCCAGGCGCCGGAAATCTCGAGGATCTTCTTCACGGTCTCGGTGGGCTGTGCACCCTTTTGCAGCCAGGCGATGGCCTTCTCGTTGTCGATGTTCACAACAGAGGGCTCCGAACGCGGCTGGTAGGTACCGACGATCTCAATGAAGCGGCCGTTTCGGGGCGAACGACTGTCAGCTGCAACGACGCGATAGGTCGGTTGCTTCTTCTTGCCCATGCGCATCAGGCGGAGCTTTACAGCCACATCAAGCCCTTCTCTTTCTTTTTCTCTTCGATCTTGTTGCACCTCAGTATGGGCGGGAGGGCCCGGTGCAGGGACGGCCAGTAAGTTTAGCCCAGATGACCTGGTCAGCTTGACGAGGCTACTTAGAGGAGGGTGTCACCCTCCCACCCCTCTTCTTTCGACCCTTTGCCGCTCGGGCAAGACCCGCCGACATCATCGAGGATCGCATCATCTTTTGCATCTCTTTGAACTGGTTGAGCAGCTTGTTGACCTCGGTCGTTGAGGTCCCCGATCCCGCAGCGATCCGGATGCGCCGGGATCCATCGATCAGCGAGGGATTGATCCTCTCAGCCTGAGTCATCGAACGGATGATCGCCTCGACCCGGGCAACATCACGATCTTCGATCGTCGCGTTTTTCATCTCCTTTGGCAGCCCAGGCAGCATTCCCAGCATCCCTGAGAGTGAGCCCATCTTCTTCACCTGCTGGAGCTGTTCGAGGAAGTCCTCGAAGGTGAACTTGCCCTGGCGCAGACTCGCCATCGCCCGCTCGGCGGTGTCCTCGTCATAGACACTCTCTGCTCGTTCAATAAGTGAGAGGACATCTCCCATCCCCAGGATGCGGCTCGCCATCCGCTCGGGATAAAAGCTCTCGAAGTCGGCAACCCGTTCACCGGTCGATACAAATGCAATCGGTTTGCCGACGATCGTCTTGACCGACAGTGCTGCTCCTCCACGCGCGTCACCATCGACCTTCGTAAGAATCACACCATCGAGGGCGAGGGTCTCATGAAACGCTCGCGCCGTCTGCACGGCGTCTTGACCAGTCATCGCGTCGATCACGAGGAAGGTGTAATGCGCCTTGATCGCGTCGTGAACCTCTGCGACCTCGGCCATAAGCGCCTGATCGATGGTGACTCGACCAGCGGTATCGACGATCACGACATCGCGGCCAACACGGATCGCCTCACTGATGCCGCGACGTGCGACGGCCACGGGGTCACTTGGTTCAGAAAAGACCGCAACGCCAACCTCGCGTCCAAGAACCTTTAACTGCTCGACCGCTGCCGGTCGTTGCAGGTCAGCCCCAACCAAGAGTGGGTGGCGACCCTGCTGCTTGAACCAAAGCGCAAGTTTGGCCGCAGCGGTGGTCTTTCCTGATCCCTGAAGCCCCGCTAGCAGAACAACCGTCGGAGGGGCTGAGGCGTACTTGAGGGAGAATGCCTCACCGCCAAGTGTGGTCGTGAGCTCTTCATTGACGACCTTGATGACCTGCTGAGCCGGGGTCAGGCTCTTGGAGAGTTCCGCTCCCGAACATCGAACGCGTATCCGATCGGTGAGATCCTTCACGACCTCAAGCGCAACATCACCCTCGAGCAGTGCAACACGAATCTCGCGTAGGACCTCGTCAACCTCAGCATCGCCGAGACGACCATGGCCTCGAAGGCGGGTGAAGATCTGATCGAAGCGGTCGGTGAGGGTCTCAAACATGTCCGAACTGAGGTTAGCCGCCAGCGCCCGTCCAACTGCCCCGAGAGGGCGCTCACGATTACCGTCAGGGACCAACTCTGACACCATAGGAGCGATGGAATTGACGCCGGGTTCAGATGATCACCTCCGTTTGCTATTTCGGGGGCGCGTCCTCGAGGTAACCACATTGGCCTGGAATGTGGCTGGCATCTTCGTTCTCGGTTTCGCGGCGTTCGCCGCAAGATCAGTGGCACTTTTCGGATTTGGCCTCGACAGTTTGATTGAGATCGGTGCCTCTACCGTCGTACTTTGGGAGTTGGCTGATCTTGGCGGCAAACGACAAGAACGCGCGCTACGCCTGATCGGCGCCGCCTTTGTGCTTCTTGGGTTCTATCTGTGTATCCAGAGTTCGATCGTCCTCGCAGTCGAGTTCCATCCCCGTCACAGCATCGTTGGCATCGTCTGGTCAGCAGGCACCGCAGTAACGATGTTTCTGCTCGCCTTTGGAAAGGCAAAGATCGGTAAAGCGATCGATAATCAAGTTCTTCGGACAGAGGGTCGAGTCACGCTGATCGACGCAATTCTTGCTCTCGCAGTGTTGGCTGGACTCGTCCTCAATGCTGCATTCGGGTGGTGGTGGGCCGACCCGGCAGCTAGTTATGTACTCATCTACTACAGCGCGCGAGAGGCGCTTGCAGCGCTGGGACACTGAGACGGTGGACCGATCACCCGGTGATTGACCGACAGCCACCAGCTGAGTGTCTAACTGGCAAACAACGCGCTTGTGAACTCCGATGGATCAAAAGTTGCTAGATCATCGATCCCCTCGCCAAGGCCAACGAGCTTGATGGGCAGGTCCATCTCGTGCTGTATCGCGAGCACGATCCCTCCCTTTGCGGTGCCGTCAAGCTTGGTGAGAATAATCCCGGTTACGCCAACCGCCTGCGCGAACTCTCTCGCTTGGGCCAGACCATTCTGTCCAGTCGTTGCATCCAGAACGAGAAGCACCTCGGTGACATGTCCAGGCTCACGGTCAGCAACACGGCGTACCTTCTTTAACTCTTCCATCAGGTTGGCCTTGTTGTGCAGTCGTCCCGCGCTATCACCAAGCACAAGATCGGCACCGCGTGCATGTGCGTGCGCGATCGCGTCGAAGAGAACAGATGACGGGTCGGCGCCATCTGCGCCCTGCACAATGTCGACGTTCGAGCGTTGTGCCCAAAGTGCGAGCTGCTCACCGGCCGCGGCTCGAAAGGTGTCACCGGCAGCAAGCACAACACGGCGGCCAGCGGCAGTCTCTCGATGGGCCAACTTGCCGATCGATGTCGTCTTGCCCACACCATTTACTCCGACGAAGAGCCATACGGTCGTCCCCACATCCGCGTAGTGCAGCTCGCGATCATCGTCACCGAAGAGCCCAAGGACGGCGCCCTCAAGGTAGGCGACCAACGAGGTCGCGTCTCCCCCAAGCTCTTTTGACCTCAGTTTTGCTCGAACATCGGTGAGCAGAAAGTTTGTCGTCGAGATACCGACATCAGCAAGAAGAAGCGCCTCCTCAAGTTCATCGAGAGTTCGTTCGTCAACGCGACCACCCCGTCGAAGCGCACTGAGGGGAGAGGAGAGAAAGCCGCGTGATCGCCCAAAACGTCCACTTCGAGCAGGGACCTTCTGTGAGGGATCGTTGACCTGCTCCTCGTAAGTCTGGTCGTCAGCAATCTGATCCTCGTCGAGGTGATCGATCTCGAGATCTGCGGGCAAGCCACCGTGCTCGTCAAGATCTTGCTCATCAGCGTTGGCCTCGTCGAGGTCAGCCTCATCGGCGGTGTTCTTGGCGGCTGCGCGTCGAAAGAGCATCAGCTGTCAGTGACAGTGTCAGTTAGTCCGTGACCGATCTCGGGATCTCGATCTATCACTGCAACGGCTGACGACGGACTATCTGGCAGACGTGAGCTCACGCGCTGACTGACAACCCGAGAACCTCCACCCGGCTGCATCGTGACTCCATAGAGGGCATCCGCGCACTCCATCGTCTTTTTTTGGTGCGAGACGATAATCAACTGGGCCTCGGTGCGGAACTCATCGACGAGACTCAAGAAGCGATAGAGGTTTGGCTCGTCGAGGGCTGCCTCGACCTCATCCATGAGATAGAAGGGTGACGGTCGTGAACGAAAAACCGCAAAGAGGAATGCCACTGCAACGAGCGAACGCTCACCACCAGAGAGCAGTGAAAGCCTTCGCACATTTCGCCCAGCTGGTCGCGCTTCGATCTCTACACCCGTGGTCAACAGGTCGTCAGGAGCGGTGAGCACCAGTCGACCTGAACCCCCTGGAAAGAGCGTGGTAATCAGTGCTTCATAGTGATGTGCCACATCCGCGAACGCCCGCGAAAAGACATCGACGATCTCGGCGTCGATCACACGGATGACCTGATTCAGCTCGCGACGCGCGCTTCGCACATCGTCAAGCTGAGCCTCGAGGAACTCATTGCGTGCCTGAAGGATCAAGAGTTCCTCTCGCGCGAGCGGGTTCACTGGACCAAGTGAGGAGAGTTCACGCTCCAAGAGCGCTCGGCGCTCGGCCGGATCGACGCCGGGTTCGAGCTCGGGAGGTTCAGCGGAGATAGCCGCCTCAGGAGTCGTTTCGAGATCACCAGTCAACAGTTCAATCGCGTTCTCGTGTCGGATCCGCTGCTCCGCCTGATCGATCTCAAGTTTTTGACGAAGCTCTCGGAATCTTGCCTGTTCGAGCACCGCCTCCTCGCGTGCACTTCGCAGTGCACTTAGGCGCTCACGAAGTTCGCGTGAGGTTTCGATACGCAGATCACGCTCGCGTGAGTAGGTCGCAGAGGCGTCCTCCAGCGTTTTAGCGATGCGCTCAAGCTCGCGACCCAACGCCTCATAGGCAAGCTCACCAATCTCGAACTCACCCCGTCGTTCATCTGCACGGAGCCGAGAGTCACGTCGGGCAAGGATCTCCGCGTCGAGTTCACTCCGGCGCTCAAGGAGAAGTCTGCGCCGTTCCTCAAGTCCAGCGACACGCACCTCAAGGTCGCGGCGCAACGCGCCGACAGCACGCGCCTGCGCCTCAAGATCACGTCGTGCATCAGCAGCTTGCTCGGCACGTTCGCGCGCCGCTGACTCTTCGGTTTCAAAAAGCTCGAGTTGACGTTGCGTCGAGGCAACTCGCTCACTTGCCTCGCCGACCTCATTGGTGAGCTCCGTCAGCTCAGTCTGCGTGACACGCTCGAGTGCACTGACCTCCTCAAGCTCGGTGATGGAGTCGGAGTGGCGCGCCTCAAGTGATCGCACAACGCTATTGAGGCGATCGAGATTTCGATCCGCCTGACGCTGACGATCGACGAGAAGATCACGAAGTGCTCGCGATTCATCACGGATTCGACCCAGCTCAATGAGCTGTACTTGGGTGGAGGATTCGAGCTCCTTGGCATGATCAAGAGCGGCTCGAGTTGCACCACTTCGACCAGCACCAATACGCCAACCAACCCGTGAGAAACGGTCACCTTCGTCGGTGACGATCGTCACATCAGGATGATTGAGGGCTAGTTCAGTGGCCTCATCGAACCCACCATCTGCGAGAAGGACACCTCCGATGAGCACATCAAGGAGCGCCGAAACATCTCGATCAGAGGTGGACACCAACGCGCGAAGCGGCGAAGTGCCGACCAGCGACACCGCCGTGCCAGCCGCTGCACCACCATGGGCAGGGGTAACCAGGAGTGAACCTCCCTCGCCAAGCTCACGAAGACGCGAGAGCGCAACCTTGGCATTCGTCGATCCTGCGATGACCGCTGAATCGAGAGCGCCCTCAAGTGCCGCCTCGAAGGCGAGACCGTGCTCGTCATCGACCTGAACAAGATCGGCAAGTGTGCCAAGCACGCCCGAGACCTCGGCAAGTCGCGCTACGCCGGCGCGCGCGCGACTCTCGTCGAGCGCAAGAGAGAGCGCCTCCACCCGTGCGCTCAAGCGGTGCAGCCGATCAACTGCCTCGCCATGGTCGCGCTCGCTCATCGAGCACTGCTGGTCGGCAAGAGTGAACTCGGCCGTCGTCGCCTCACTTGCCAACGTCGCAGCGACCAGTTCAAACCGCTCTGCACCGATCGATTCCGTGAGACCCGCGATCTGTGCGGTGATCTCGGACCGGCGACGTTGCAAGGTCTCTAGCCGCTCACCAAGCCGAGCACCCCGTTCTCGTGTTGCGGAGAGCTCTTGCATCGCGACGGTCGTGGCGTTTCGGATCGCTGTTGCCTCGGAGAGAAGTTGTGCCGGAACGACATCGTTATACATCTCAGCGTGAGCAACTTCGGATTCAACGAGTGACGCCTCGGTAACCGCAAGGGCCTCCCACTCAGGTGCGAGGGCAACCGCGTCGGACTCAGCCCGTTCGATCTCCTCATCAACTCGCGTGAGCGACTCCTCTAGTGCCACAAGTCCAGCAACATCATCAAGGGCAGCGGTGAGCTCTGCTCCTGCTCGACGGCGTTCACTGATAAGTGCGAGAAGACCCTTCGTACGCTCGAACTGACGGTCGATCTGACCAACGATCGGTGTGAGCTCTTCAATTTTGCTACCCGCAAGTTCGCTCTCCACCAAACTGATCGAGGTACCCGACTCCACCAGTCCAAGCTGAAGTGATCGTTCATCGTTCATGAGAGCACTGATCGTTGCTGAACTGTCCTCAAGCAGTTGCTCGAGTGCAGCGAGATCTCGACCGGCAAGATAGAGCCGTAGCGCTCGAAGTTCGACGTCAAGTTCTTCGTGTCGTACGGCTGAGGCAGCTTGACGCTCAAGCGGCCGCAGCTGTCGTCGTACCTCGCGAAGAAGATCTTGAATACGCATCAACGCAGACTCTGATGAGTCGAGTCGTCGGACCGCTCGCTCGCGACGGCGACGGTACTTCAGAACTCCGGCGGCCTCTTCGATCACCATACGTCGCTCTTCGGGACGTGACTCGAGAATGGCTCCGAGCTGTCCCTGTCCGACGATCACATGCTGCTGACGCCCGACGCCCGTATCGGAGAGGAGCTCTTGGACATCGAGCAACCGACAGCCGACGTTGTTAATGGCGTACTCGCTCTCGCCGGATCGAAAGAGCGTGCGGGTGATAGTTACCTCAGAAAAATCGATCGGAAGACGACGTGAGGTGTTGTCGATTACCAAAGAGACCTCAGCGCGACCAAGGGGCGATCGCTTGTTGGGTCCGTCGGTGCCGGCAAAGATAACGTCATCCATCTTGGTCGACCGCACGACCCGGGGTCCCTGTGCGCCAAGTACCCAAGCAACAGCATCAACGACGTTGGACTTTCCAGATCCATTTGGGCCAACGACCACCGTTACCCCGGGTTCGAGATCGAGGGTCGTGGTGTCGGCAAAGGACTTAAAGCCCTTCATGGTCAGAGACTTGAGATACACAGCGTTTTCACGTTACCCGCCAAACCTCGGACAATTCTGAGGGATCGATGCATTGAGGAGAAAATCTTTCGCGAGCTCAACGTTGACAGGTTGGACAGAAATGAGCCGATCGACCACCGATGACGGTCCGCTTGACCTGCGCTCCACACTGTTCACAGGCAAGCCCGGCACGGCCGTATACCCGATGGTGGTTCTGATAGGTGCCGAGGCCACCAAAGAGATCGCGATATCGCTGGTCTTTCAGCGACGACCCTCGTTCTTCGATCGCCTCGTTCAAGATCTCGAGGGTGGCCGCAACGATCCGTCGACGTTGTGGCTTGGTCAAGCTCTCTGCCCGGCGTGTTGGACGGACTCGGGCCAAAGCACAGATCTCGTCACCATAGATATTGCCAATGCCCACGATCTTGGATTGATCGAGCAGGAGTGTCTTGATCGCCACCCGACGACCCCGACTTAGCTGTTCAAGATCAGGCTCCGTGAACTGCTCATTGATGGGATCACGCCCAAGGTGGGCAAGCTCGACGGGTACCCCGCGAGCGTCACAGCCCTCTGAAATGAACATCTCGCCAAAGGTCCGAGGATCGACGAAGCGAAGTTCGACTATCTCCGGCTCAGGTCCAAGTGCGAGGATGACATGCGTGTGGCGTTCGACTTCAACGCCAGGATCTGGCTCATAACGCAGCTGTCCGCTCATGCGGAGATGGATCACGAGCACCTCGCTGTCATCGAGATCGATGAGGAGAAACTTTCCCCAGCGGCGTACGTCAACCACGGTGCGGTTGGTCAGGCGGGCGATGAACTCCTCAAGGGGTTGGCGACGCACCGATCGCCTGCCCGTAACAGTCACCCTCTCCACTCGCCTACCGACCATCCACTGTGCGAGTTGGCGCCGGACAGTCTCAACCTCAGGAAGTTCAGGCACTCGGATCAGTCAACAGCGCAAGGACCGCAAGTGCCGCCTGTCGTTCGGCCTCCTTCTTTGATTGTCCCTCGCCACGTCCCTCAAGGCTCTCAAAGGTCACCGTGGCAACAAAACGTTTCTTGTGATCGGGGCCGAGCTCTTTGACGAGATAGTCGAGTCGAGGAAGACCCCGTTTCACACCAAGCTCCTGAAGGCGATTTTTCGCGTCACCATAGGCGCTGCGCTGCGAGACCTCTTCTACAGAGCCTGCCGTAATTGTGCGTACGAATTCGGTCGCGACCTCGGTACCTGAACTCAAGTAGATCGCCCCAATCAGTGCCTCAAGAGCGTCAGCAAGCAACGAGGGTTTCAACCGCCCGCCGGAGTTGTCCTCCCCCTTGCCAAGAAAGAGCGCCTCTCCAAGTCCAATCTCGCGAGCAAGTGGTGCGAGCGCAACCGAACTCACGACATCCGAGCGAATTCGTGCAAGATCACCCTCGGGAAGTTCGGGAAAACGCCGATACAGCTCATCAGTGACAACAAGGCCAAGCACGGAGTCGCCGAGAAACTCGAGACGTTCGTTTGAACCTCTCCCCGGATTTTCCGCGCAGAACGAGCGATGGGTCATCGCAAGCGTAAGGAATTCGACGTCGGTGATAAACGGTGCTACCCGAGCAACAAGCAGATCGAATCCGGAGGCGCCGGCACTACCAACGGTGGCCAAAGACGACTCAGCTGCTGGTTCGATCGGTGATGTAGACAACTGCGTCACCAACAGTGAGGAGATGCTCGAGGTCGTCATCGTCGATACGAAACCCTGGAACACGATCTTTCAACGCCTCCTCTAACGCCTCAACAAGTTCGATCAGCGCAAGCGAATCGGCATTCAGATCATCGGTGAACGAGGCATCTGGAGTAATCACAACCGGATCGATCTCCATAATCTCAGAGAGTTGGTGACGGACGAGGTCGAACACCTCTTCAGTGGTCATCGATACCGACATCATCTCTCCTCGTAGCGAACGACTATCCGGCGTCAATGTTAGTTGCCAGCATTAGTCCCCTAGCCGGACCCCAGAAGCGGCTATCCGGTGGACTTCGCGTCGCCGATCGCCTCGCGAACGCGTTCCACGAGATCCTGGTTCACCATCTCATGTGCGGTCTTGATGGCATTTCTTATGGCTCGAGCTGAGGAACTTCCATGGCTGATGATGCAGACCCCTTCAACGCCAAGGAGCATCGCACCCCCGGTGGTCTCGGGGTCTACAACGCGCATATAGGGCGCAAGGGCACGACGAAGCATGAGCCCAGCGAGGCGCGTCTTATTTGAGGTGTTGACCGCCCCGCGAAGAATCGAGTTGAACAGGCCGGCCGCTCCCTCAAGAGATTTGAGAGCGACATTGCCGGTGAAGCCATCGGTGACGATAATGTCCGCCTTGCCGATCAACAGATCCCGTCCCTCAACGTTGCCGACGAAGTTCAGTGTCTCAACCGAGGCGAACAGCTCGTGCGCAGATTTCACCAACGCATTTCCCTTTGTTGGCTCCTCGCCGATCGATAGCAGCGCCACGGTTGGATTCGACCTGCCGTAGCGCGCACGCACGTAGGCACTCGCCATCTGAGCGAACTGCAAGAGCCACTCCGGTGTGCACTCTGCATTTGCACCAGCGTCGATCAAAATCGATGGGTTTGCTCCAAGAACGGGAAGGGGCGTCGCAATAGCCGGTCGAGAGACGCCCGAGATCCTGCCCATCCGCAAAAGTGCACTTGCCATTGCTGCACCGGTATTGCCCGCACTTACCATCGCTGATGCCTGTCCATCGCGAACTGCCTCAGCGCAGCGAACAAGGGAGGAGTCCTTTTTCGTACGGACCGCTCGCGCCGGATCATCATCCATGGCGATGACCTCGCCAGCATGCAGAACCTTGATCCCCTTGGTGTCACCGAGGGATCCGTCATCTGGACCGACGAGGAGAACGTCAATTTTGAGTTCCTCGTGAGCCCGGATCGCTCCCTCTACGATCTCACGGGGAGCTTTATCGCCCCCCATGGCGTCGACTGCAATTGGGAGAGTCAGTCGACCTCGATCGCCTGGCGACCCTTGTACCAACCGCAGCTACTGCACACCGTGTGTGGAAGCTTCGCGTGTTGACACTGTGGGCAGCGACTCTGAGCGGGCAACGTCAAACGCCACGCCGATGCGCGTCGACTGCGACTCTTCGATTTTGAGGTCTTCTTCTTTGGTACGGCCATGTGTCCTACTCGTTGGTCACGGGCGTGTCATCTTCTCGCCCTGTCGTCCCGCCTCCATACAACAGATTGAGCGCACTCCAGCGTGGATCACGCTCGACCTCGCACCGACACTGTTCAAAGTTGCGGTTCGCCCCGCAAACGGAGCAAATTCCCTGGCACCCTTCATCACAAAGGGGAGCAAGTGGTAGGGAAAGAATACACGCATCGTGGACCATCGGCGCGAGGTCCAAAAGATCGTGCCCAAGGGGGTAGGTCTCCTCATCGGTGGGATTCTCCGTGCAGAGCTCTTGGAGGTGGAGCAAAAGCTCATGGCCGGCAGGTTCAAGACAGCGCCGGCAGATGCCCTCGTAGCGGGTTTTGACCGTCCCGGTCACCAAAATTCCCCCACTTACGCTCTCAAGGACGACATCAACCTCGATCTGATCACCAACGGGTACCCGGGAGCCCGAGACCTCAAGACCATCTAATTCTCCAAAGAAGTGGATGTGCCGTCGCGAACCGGGAGCTTTGGCAATCTGGGCGATTGAGACACTGAACTCCGCAGCGTCGTCATGGGTACGGGGCGCCCTACCCGTTGCCTTCCGCACCGCTCATCGACCCTTAAATGGCGAGCGGACGGTCTTAGGCAAAGTCTTGGTCGAACAGATCAGGAGCACTCTGACCCTGATCCTCGCCCAAAACGGCCTCGTCTTCGCTCGGTTCCGCCGCCGCAAGATTTGGGTGGAGCTTCTCCCGCCCTGCCTGCAGTGTCCTCGCCACACGATCGATGACGATCTCGGCGGCAGCCAACTTCTTATCGATAAAGTCCTCGGCTTCGCGTCGAAGTGAGATGGCAGCTGACTGAGCATCGGCGACAATTCGCTCCGCGTGGGTGTTCGCTTGGCGAACTACCTCGGTGCGCTGCACGAGGTGTGCCGCCTGGGATCGAGCCTCGTCAATGAGGGCATTCGCCTCTCGCTCCGCCTGGATGATGAGTTCGTTTCGATCGAGCATGAGACGTCGCGCCCGATCGAGCTCGACCGGCAGCGCATCGCGAGCGTGAAGCAGGATGTTGGTGACCTCATCCCGGCTAACCAACACCGAGGATGAGAGCGGCATCGATTTCGCGGTTTCAATGATGTTCAGTAGTTCGTCAAGCAGAAGGGCGAAGTCGACCGACTCACCTGGTTGGACTCCCTGTTGGTAGAAATCAGTCATGGAATCGACCCTCCATCTCTCGTAGGACCGGGTCCGGCACAAACGGTCCAACACTGCCGCCGAACGAGGCAATCTCACGGATCAGCCTCGAGCTAATGAACGAATGCGTGGAGCCGGTTGGAATGAAGAGCGTCTCAATCCCTGATAACTGTTGATTCATCTGTGCCATCTGAAGCTCGTTCTCAAAATCAGAGACAGCTCGGAGTCCTCGGATAATCACGTCCGCGTTAACGATCTTGGCGACCTCAACAACAAGAGTGGACATCGTTACGACCTCCACATTGGGCAGATGTACAAAACATTCACGGATGAGTGCCTCACGCTGTTCGCTCGCAAAGAGTGGATCGCCCTTTTGTGTATTGCGCAGAACCGCGATGATGACCCGGTCAAAGAGTTTGTGAGCACGCTCGACGACCTCGACGTGTCCATTGTGCAGTGGATCAAATGAACCGGGAAAGATGGCTGAGGTCATCGGTTGTCATTTTCTTGGTCCTGAGAGGCAACGGCGCTCTCATCATGGTCTCGTCGACGTTGTGCCACAGTCACGAGCGTACCGCCGTATTTGTAGACACGGTGGAGATCGAGATGTGGGGGAAGTTCGATCGTTGTTGAGCTCTCGAGGACCAACAATGACCCCGGGACAATCCCAAGGAGCTTTGGCCAATTGTTGTATGAGTAGGGAGGATCACAGAAAGTGATGTCGATCGGCTCACTGTCCAATGTTGCGCGCGTGCGACAGTAGGCGATTGCATCGCTCACGACGACCTCAACTTTGCCATGATCAGCAAGCTTCACGGCGACAAGATTGTCCTTGATCACCTTTGAAACCTTTTGGTCCTGATCGACGAAGGTCACTGACGAAGCGCCTCGTGATAGCGCCTCGATCCCGAGTGCACCAGAGCCCGCGAACAGATCAACGACCACCGCGCCGTTGAGTCCGCCGAGCGAGCCAAGCACATCAAACATCGCCTCGCGAACTCGATCAGAGGTTGGTCGAACCGTCTCGAGCTCGGGCGAGCGAAACTTTCTCCCTCGAGCCTCTCCCCCAACAACGCGCATTTGGTAACGCTACCCATTGACCAACACGGAGACTACGCGGCCTCGTCAGCTCCGTTCAAGGTAGAGAGCCTCATCTTCGCCGATGAACAACAGGAGCTCATTGAGGATCGCGTGGCTGTTCGCGAGTGTTGGATCGGCATCGATCATCTGGGAGGCAACCGAACGCGCAAGAAGAACTAACTCGCGATCGCGCCTAAGCGAGGCGAGGCGTAGATCGTTCCTTCCCTTTTGGCGCGCTCCAAGAACCGTCCCCTCACCACGAAGTTCAAGATCGATCTCCGCCAGTTCAAAACCATTGGTCGTTCCGGCAACAGCAGCAAGACGCTTGCCTGCCTCCTCGGAGACGTCATAGCCAAGGAGGTAGCAGACGGACTCGCCAGCGCCGCGTCCAACGCGACCTCGCAGCTGATGAAGCTGGGCGATGCCAAATCGATCAGCATCTTCGATAATCATCACCGTCGCACGCGGAACGTCTACTCCGACCTCAATCACCGTGGTTGCAACGAGCACGTCGAGAAAACCATCACGAAACGAGACCATGACGGATTCCTTTTCGTTGCTTGGCATCTGACCATGTAAGAGGCCAAC
Organism: uncultured Acidimicrobiaceae bacterium; assembly: GCA_903907185.1. Taxonomy (GTDB): domain Bacteria; phylum Actinomycetota; class Acidimicrobiia; order Acidimicrobiales; family Bog-793; genus CAIVND01. The sequence continues at coordinate 947 of CAIVND010000097.1, read as the reverse complement.
CCGAAGACCAACGAGTTCGGTGGTTGCCAAACGTTCCGCCTCCTCGATCGCACTTCGAGCGGGCCGAGTTGGCGTTGCGGTTTCGTCGAGGCCGAACAGCTTCGGCTGCTCATCACCGCGGTCATCCAAATAGATCAGACCCGACTGATCGGATTCGTCGAGATCATCCTGTGCCCGAACGCGTGGACAGACGACAAATACCTGCGCTCCCTTTGTCACCTCCTCCCGGACGCGACTCCAGACCCTTTGCTCATCACTCGGTTCACTCACCCAACGGGTCCGGATCGGCGTGCGCCCAGGTGGCAACTCGTCAAGCTCGCTGTAGTCGAGATCGCCGTAGACCGTCATCGCTGCCGTGCGGGGAATCGGTGTCGCCGTCATCACGAGAAGGTCGGGATCGCGGCGATCGTTTCCCGTACCAGAGCCCTTTTCTCGCAAGATGGCCCGCTGATCCACACCGAAGCGATGCTGCTCATCGATGACGACGATACCGAGCGAGTGAAAGCGCACCTCGTCGGTCAAGAGCGCGTGAGTACCGACAACGACATCGACCGTCCCATCACGCAGGCCTTGATGTAGTTCACTGCGTCTCGTTGTGCTGGTCTGGCTCGTGAGAAGTTCGATACGTACCTCTCGCTCTCCTGTCAGACACCGCGAATCTGGGACCATAATTCCCGCAAGCAGTCGCTTGGCAACCCCAAAGTGTTGCCCTGCAAGCACCTCAGTTGGGACCATCAATGCTCCCTGATGCCCGCCCTGCACTCCATAGAGGAGTGTTATGAGAGCCACGATGGTTTTGCCCGAACCGACGTCACCCTGGAGCAGACGGTGCATTGGTAGTTCGCTCGCGAGATCGGCCGTGATCTCATCAAGGGCCCGACGCTGTGCACCGGTCAATGCGAAGGAAAGTCGCGAGGTGAAGGCCCCAACGAGATCAGTCGACGGAT
>CAIVND010000096.1 GCA_903907185.1 uncultured Acidimicrobiaceae bacterium | reverse complement strand
CGATGATCTCCTTTCCCTCATCATGGGAGGCCGCTTCGACGAGATCGGCGATCTGGGCAGGTCGCAGTTTTGAGAGCTTCCTATACGGAATACGCATTCTGGCCGACGGGATATGTGCAACAAACGGCTCGATGCTCTCCCAATCGACGACTCCTCCAATAGCGATTCTCCGACCAAGTACATTCGGCAAAATCCTCCGGATGACGCCTCGGCTACTCGGGTCGACACCAACTACTCGCAAGGCTCCATCGGCAAAGGCAAGTTCGATCTCGTTGGCGCGTATCAGGCGAGCCCCGACCAGGTTGATGAGATGTCGGGCTGAGAGATCGCGGGCGAGCAGCAGCTCACCCGGCCGCCGCTCGAACCGTGCGAGGTTGAGTCGCTCGCCTTGGAGCTGAGCGCTATGTGGTCTGATCTCCCACACAAGCTCAATAGGTACGAAAAGTTCTCGGCCACCGATACGGACAACCAATCCACCGACGATCGGATGGGCTTCACCAGTCCCTCGAATGACAAGGTCCTCAACCCTTCCAATCTTGTCGCCACGGCGATCAAGTAAGGGGCTTCCAACAAGGCTCGATAGGTGAAGGATTTCCGGAGCCATTAGCCGTGATCCTCCACGGCCCGACTCCTTGGTTTATGCACGCTCACATCGTAGTAAATCGACAACAACCTTGTTTCATCGTCGCAATATGAAAGCGCTCAAAGATGGTTTGGCGGATGGGAAAGTCTTAGCCTTCTACACCAGCAAAAAGATCATCCTCGGACAGGTCAAGTGGTCCAATATTGCTTCTCGCCAAGGTAAACATCTCATAGCTGAAGATCGAATGCTCAACTTCTAGAGGGAGCCCAAACCAAAATTTCGAGGATGGATCGATCTGAGTTTCATGAGCAAGAAGCGCATCACTTCGAACATGAGCAAAGCCATTGAGCTCAATTCGGGTTGTCGCTGGTGGCTCATCTCGCTCGAACCATTTGAGAAACGGTCCTTCTGAGTAAGGGGAATCGATACCGTGCTCATCGAACTTGGCGTGACGTTCGAGGAGCTGATCCTTGGACCAGACCGAGTAGTACAGCTTGCTTGGAGTGAACGGTTCGCCTGCGTTGGGGTACTGCAGGGGATCACCAGCTGCCTCAAACGCCAACATTGAAATCTCATGTACACGGATGTGATCAGGGTGCTGATATCCGCCTTGGTCTTCGGGATAGGTCACTATCACTTGCGGACGAGTCTCTCTCAAGATCTTGACGAGACGCTCAACCGCCTCCTCGATCGGAGCTTGGTGAAAACTGCTGGGATTGTCATTTGCTTCGGTCCCAACCATGCCGGAATCGCGGTAACCAAGCATGATCAGTTCGTCGTATCCAATAATCTGGACCGCCCGCTCAAGCTCTTGAAGACGGACCTGCGCGAGGTTGAGCCGCACATCCTCCCGATCGAGAGCAGGGTTGAGAATCTCCCCCTCCTCCCCTCCTGTGCAGGTCACGAGCACGGTATGTACGCCATCTGCGTGGTAACGAGCAATCGTGCCTGGCCCCTTTGAGGATTCATCATCTGGGTGGGCGTGCACGGAAAGTAAACAACGGCGTTCAGTCATCGACATGACGTTAACTGCCGATCCCCCCAATGATGCCGCCCTTACTGCTAATCGTGGATTCGCCGAGAGGCTAGATCGCGTAGTGCCCAACCAGGGTACGTGCCTAAACTGCTAAGCAACAGGCCTATGCCTTGCAGTGTCGTATGACCCGATACATACGATCATCACCGTCTCCATGAGAAAGAGGGTACGTCAAGATGGCCTTCCTCAGCCGTTTCAACCAGGTCGTCCAGGCCAAGGCGAACAAGGTGCTCAACCGAATCGAGGATCCCCGAGAGACGCTTGACCTGTCCTATGAGAAACAGCTCGAACAGCTTCAACAGGTTCGTCGAGGTCTCGCCGATATTGCGACCGCCCGAAAGCGTATTGAGCTCCAAGCAACACAGCTCAAGGCAAGTGCGGAGAAGCTCAAAGATCAAGCAGCTGCGGCGCTTGGGCAAAATAATGAGGACCTTGCGCGAGAGGCTCTCAGCCGGAGATCCGCGATTGCGACACAGCTCGAAGGGATGAAAACTCAGCACGATCAACTCGTTGAGCAAGAGGCGCATCTAGTTTCGACCTCTCAGGCACTGCAGAGTCGAGTTGAATCCTTCCGCACCCAGAAAGAGACCATGAAGGCCGCTTACACCGCTGCGGAGGCACAGACCAAGATCGGTGAAGCAGTATCTGGAATATCAAAATCGATGGGCGACACTGGGCTCGCCATGCAACGAGCACAGGACAAGATCGGTGAGATGCAAGCTCGTGGGCAGGCGATGGATGAGCTCCTCGAATCTGGCGCATTGACCGATCTCAGTGGGAATTCGGACAATATCCAAGCTCAGCTTGATGCGGCCTCTCAGACCAACAGCGTCGAGACCGAGCTCGCAGCTCTAAAGGCACAGGTAGCAACCGGCACTCCCGCTCCAGCGATCGCTGCTGGTGAGAGCACAGGCTCGACCGAGACAGTGACAGAGGGCGTCGAGGCGAGCCCATTTAGCCTCGACGATAAGTAACAAACTTAAGTAACCAGGGTAAAAGGAATACCAATATGTCCACCAACCATCGGTTCCCCGCAGACCGTGAACTCACTGCGAGGATGCTCATCACCGCCTTCTTAATCGGTCTGCTCTATGTGGTTTTTATTGGCGGCCTGTTCGCTTTCCACATTTCAGCGGCGATCATCATTGTTGTTGTTGGAGGTGTCGCGGTCGCTCAGTTCTTTTACTCCGACCGAATTGCACTTTTTTCGATGCATGGGAAGCTCGTCACCGAACAGGAGGCGCCGCAGCTCTACGGAATCGTCAGTCGCTTAGTAGCAATGGCAAATATGCCCATGCCAAAGATTGGCGTTGCTCAGACCGATATCCCTAACGCCTTTGCCACGGGTCGAAATCAAAAACACTCAGTGGTCTGTGTTACTACTGGGCTTCTTCGCCGGCTGACAGAACCCGAACTTGAAGCAGTTCTTGCACACGAGCTCTCTCACGTTGCACACCGGGACGTCGCCGTGATGACCATCGCAAGCTTTCTTGGCATCATGGCCGGATTTCTCACCCGAATGCTTATGTGGACCGGCATGTTTGGTGGCTTCGGGGGAAACAACCGGAACAATCAGAACAACAATGGACAGAATGTTGTGCTCATTGAGATGGCTTTCCTCCT
>CAIVND010000095.1 GCA_903907185.1 uncultured Acidimicrobiaceae bacterium | reverse complement strand
GCTATCTCTCCGAGCAGTCCATGGCTCAGCTGGCCAGCACAACCACCGAGATCGGTCCAGAGGCAGGGCCACCGACCCTCATGGCATGATCGTCATTGCGTTGAGGATGCTGCGGTCCAAATGACACCACTCAGCGGGACGTGATCGTCGCTCGACTGCATCGCGTAGCATCAGATCGTCATGGCTGCTCCCCTTCCCCAAGCTCGCATGAGGCGATCGAAGGGGGAACTTCGTGAACTGGTGCTCGCCTCCGGCCGGGGAATTCTTCGCAGTCAAGGCCTCGGGACGGGCGTCGAGCGCCTTACGTTCAAGAAGGTACTGGACCACCTTCAAGAGACTGAAGGGATTCGCATCACGCAGGCCTCGCTAATCCGCCGGGTTTGGACCAATCAAGAGGAATTCCAGCGTGATGTTGTCGAGAGCATTATTCGCGATGAGAGCGAACGGGAGATCAGCTCTGTCGGTGACTCGCTCTCTGGGACCTTTGCTCGCATCGACTTGTCCTCGCCCGAGATGCGTCGAGCTTCATTGGCTGAGCTCATCAGGGCATCGACCGAGGACTATCTGAGTTTGACCGACTCTCCACTCTCGACAATTCAGACCGCTCTCATTGCCTGTGCCCTCGCGGGCGGCGACGCTGGGACCGACGATGAGTTTCTCGCAATCATTGGAAGGGCCACCGAGCGGCTGACACACTTCTATGTCGAACTTTATGAAAGTGCTCTCGAGTTCATCGGTTTCCGGGTGAGACCGGGGATGCGCATCGAGCAGATGGCGATCACAATCTTGTCGCTTGGAGAAGGTTCCCTGCTTCGCCGCTCCACGAACCCCGATGTATTCGATCCCATCGTCTTGCCCCGAGAACTCGATGGGATGGATGTCGATTGGGATCTGTTCGGCTTCGGGGTGAAAGCCATCGTGGAAGCGTTTGTTGAAGAAGATCCGGACTGGTCGATCCCGGGGGAGAGTTTGATCCCGTCCCTCTGAGCGCCGCACACGCGATGTAGCCGTGCAATTGATACTTGCAAATGCGAATTGCATTGGGTATCGTCATTTTTATGCGAGCGGCGTGGGGTTGGCCTAGGAAAACAAGCCTAGGAATCGGGGCGGAGATGATTCGATCATGAGATTGCAGAGCGTTGTTCCAATAGCAAGCGGCGTCGCATTGGCGGTTGTGTTTGTGGTTCCCACGGTGCCGCTTGCGTCCGCAGCAGCATCAGGGAGTCCACTCCACGAACTCTCGATCACACTTGACTCGGGTGGAGCCGTGACGGAAGTCCAGGCAACGACCGTCTCGGGTGGAGGCAGCAGTCCAGGCGAGAAGGTTTCACCTGCGAAGACGGTATCGGCCCTCCCCGTAGCGGTGAATGTTGGATTCGTCTATCAGGGAAAGTCCGGAACCAACCTCGCGAATCTCGCAGGCAAGAGCGGCACGTTTGATATCGAACTAACGGTGAGGAACACCACTCTGCGTCCCAAGCAAGTGAACAGCAGCGGGTCGAAATCTCAAGGATTGGTTGCAG
>CAIVND010000094.1 GCA_903907185.1 uncultured Acidimicrobiaceae bacterium | reverse complement strand
CCGATACCGATACCGATACCTCACCAAATCCGCGAAGCATGTTTTCGCTCGACCAAGACCTCACCGTTCGCCTCACGACCGTAGGTATCGATATCGGCTCAGCAACCTCTCAGCTGAACTTTTCCCTAATCGAACTGCAACGTATCGATGCTCGCTTCGTAGTCACCAAGCGTGAGCTCATCTACGAGTCGGACATCCTCATTACGCCCTACCTTGATGCCACCACGATCAACACCGATCGTCTGAATGAGTTCCTCGATGAGCAGTACGCGAAGGCGGACATGACCAACGATGACATCGACTCCGGTGCCATCATCCTCACTGGTCTTGCACTTGCAAAGCACAACTCACGCGCGATCGCCGACATGTTCTCCGCGCACGCAGGAAAATTCGTTGCTGTCTCTGCCGGTGATGCCATCGAATCAACGCTTGCCTGTCGTGGAGCAGGTATCGAGCGGATCTCAAACGAAACTGGTCAAAGCATCGTCAACATCGACATGGGCGGGGGCACCGTCAAGTTTGCGTACGTGGCCGAAGGCCAGCTTGCGCGGGTCGCTGCGATCGACATCGGAGCCCGGCTTATCACGACCGATGAAGACATGAAGGTGCTCAAGATCGAAGAGCCTGCAGCCATGATGTTGCAGACCATCGGCCTCTCACTCAGCGTTGGTGACACCCTTGAACCCGCCACGCTCAGTGCACTCACCGCCTACATGGCAAATGAAGTACTTACGCACGCAGGTGTGCTTCCAAGTGATCCCGATGAAGATCGCTTGCTACGCACTCCAGCACTGTTTGCCAAGGGTGAGGCCCACACCGTCGATGCGGTGACCTTTTCCGGAGGAATCTCGGAGTACATCTACGAGCGCGAGACCCGCACCTTCGGCGATCTTGGTAAGCCACTCGCCGATGCGGTCATGAACTTAGTGCGAGCGAACAACCTCAACCGATTGGAGCCACCGAAGGGCATTCGCGCAACCGTGCTCGGTGCCTCCCAGTACAGTCTCCAGCTATCAGGCAACACGGTCTACGCCTCGAACGAGGATCTATTACCGCTCCGCAACATTCCCGTGATCAAGCCGGAGATCGATCTCTCGGTCGATGACCTCGACAAGGACAAGATCATCGCCTCGATCGCACGCTCGCTTGACCTTCGCGAAAAAGCAATCGACACCGACGCCGTCGCAATCGCTATGGCCTGGGGCGGATCAGCCACCTACGCCAGACTTAGTGTGCTCGCCGAGGCCTTTTTGGCCACCGCCGGCCCTGAGATCACGGTGACACATGAGGTTCCGCTCATCATCGTCTGCGACTGCGACATTGCGGGACTACTCGGTCGCCACATCCAAGAGTTGACCGACAAGGCCGTACAGCTGGTAACGGTCGATGGCATTGAGGTCTCAGAGTTCGATTACCTCGACATCGGCGCCTTCGTGCCCGGCACCGGCGCACTCCCGATCGTCGTGAAGTCGCTGCTCTTCCCCCCAACCGCAGATGCGAGCGCCAACGCCTAAAACAGTGCAGTAGGTTCTGAAGTATCGTCCGACCGCTGGTCGGGCACCACATGTAACAGGCGCACAAACGGGCCGAGACCAAGGAGCAAACATGGCTGAACTTGAGAAGGAGATGTTCTCGGAGCCCACCGGGGACCAATCTCGTGCGGGAATCCAGAGCTGGGAGTCAGAGAAGACTCCCTACGAGCAGTTCATGGCCGAGGAAAACATTCCTGTCTATGGCGGCATTATTGGCGTAGAGAACATCCGTAACCTCGAGCTCAAGCCATGGGAGCGCCTCGGCGGCAATGGAGCCTTCCTCTACCTTGACAGCCTCGAGGGCATCAAAGGGATGTACGTACTTGAGATCCCTGGCCGTGGTCAGCTCAACCCGGAGCGCCACCTCTATCACGAGTTCTATCTCGTCATGGAGGGTCACGGCACCACCGAGACCTGGACGAAAGAGGGTGGGCCGAAGCGCATCTTCGAGTGGCAGCCTGGATCACTCTTCTATATGCCGCCGAACGTCAGTCACCGCCTCATCAATGCGACGAACGAGCGTGTACTCATCCTCGCGACGACCAACGCTCCCCCGCTCTACAACATGATCCGCGACCGTGAGTTCATCTTTGAGAACGACTACATCTTCAAAGCGCATTACTCCGAAGATGATGATTTCTTCAAGTACGACGAGAAGCTCTATGCCGTGCCGGACAACAAGCGTGCTCAGGCTCGGACGAACTTCTACCCTGACATCATCGATGCCGATCTCCCCCTCGACAACCAGCGCATACCCGGTTATCGACGAATCCAGCCGGGCTTTCGTGGCTTCGAACGAGACCACAACGGCTTCATCAGCCAGTATCCCGTTGGCAAGTACTCCCGTGGTCACTACCACGAGGCCGGTGCCGTGCTTGTCTGCCTGAAAGGTGCGGGTTATACCTTCAACTGGCAGCGTCAATATGGCACCACGCCATGGAAGGACGGAAACGGCGACAAGGTTCGCATCCTGCATTACGTACAGGGTGGCCTCGTTGCGGCGGCTCCCGGTGGTGGCGACTGGTTCCACCAGCACTTCCCCGTCTCCGATGGGCCAATTCGCTTCATCAACTACTGGGGTGGACCAACACCGACCGTGCTCGACAGCCTCAACCGTGAGACCGGCAAGTCCGGAAACTTGAACATCGAAGAGGGTGGCCGTTCCATTGGTTACTCAAAGGAAGACCCCTTCATCCGCAATATGTTCCAAGAACAGCTTGCCGGCCATGGCCAGACCTCGGCAATGCCTGAGGAGCTCTACCAGAAGGACTGATCGAACACACCAGTTCCATTAAGAGAGTCCGGCCATCTGGTCGGGCTCTCTTGCTTTCTCAGGCCGACCGTGAAACTTCAGCACAAACAACCAGCTAAGCGCTATACAAAATACAAAACTCGCAGTGCCAAAGCGTTGTCGTTGTATTGTCGATAGGAGGACGTCGTTAGGACATCAGATGACAGCAGAATCGAACCAGAACACGCCGATCGCCTGGGTTCATCTCACGTTGCGCGAGCGTCGGGTCATAGACGTTGACGGCGATGTGGTCAGCCTTGAATTCAAGCTCGATCTGCCCGATGACAAGACTTGGTACCAATGCTTCGCACAGGCGACTGGACCTTCGCGGCAGGGAAGCCTCCTCTTTACCGACACCAACCCAACATTTATGGGACCTGAGGTACTTGCTTGGAAGATCGAGCTCAACGACATCCCCGAAGCTGCCACCTACTTAGCCGCAAGAGTCAAAGAGGCAAACGATATCTTTAGTAAGCTTCTTGAGCGTAAAGAGATGATCCGTCGCCAACTTGAAGAGGCGGCGATGCGCCGAGCGCAGGCAATCGAGCAGGCTCAGCGTCTGCTTGACCAGAGCTGGCCAACGCCTCCACCGCCTCCACCAGGTGAGACTTCAGTGAAATCGGAGACTCCTCCAAGCGCGACCGCATCAACATGGTCAACCGTTCAACCTCAGGGCGCTCGATAGTCCAAAGATCAGAGTTTGATTCAATCGCCGTTTCGATGACACAGACTGAACCCCCGCATCGCTGCGGGGGTTCAGTCGTTCATTCAGATCATTGGTTTCACCGAGCGTTGCCCGGCGAACAGCTATGCGCCTACTGCTGCTCCGCTTTTGACCTTCGCACCCTCATACTCCGGTGCATTTTCAAGGTAGGCAACCTTGTCGTAGCCAAGGTGCTTGTACACACGGTTCTGACCGGAAAACATCACCAGCGGCGTGCCATCTGCAGCAAAGTGTTGGCTAATGGTGTTGTGCGGCACGTAGAGGGTGTCGCCCTTCTTGAAGTCGAAGCGCTTCGGCTCCTTTGCAATGTGGGCGTAGTACTTGTCATCGATCTCGGCCTCAACCTCCCAGTGGAGGCTGTAGCCCGATCCGGAGACGATGTGCAAGATCTCATCAGACATCTTCCAACTCTTGCCTGAGTGGCTGCCCGCAGGGATCTCAAGTTCAAATGCGTCAACCGAGAACATCCGGACATCGGTGCGCTCTGGTGAGGAGAAGGTACGGATCTTGCCTAGTGGCGTCATCTCCCATGGTGCGTCGTTCTTGCCGACGACCTTCTTGCGGTCGAGGACGCCGTCGGTCCAGATCTGGCCCCACTCAACGCGCTCACCAAAGTCAGGCAGTTCGCCCTTTGCCAGTGGGTTGTAGCTCTTGCCCTGCTGAAGCAGTCCGAGGAACATCCACATTGGCTTGGCCTTGACGATCATGACCGTCGCAGGCTCCTCATAGGGGTTGAAGTGGCGGTGAACGGAGTCGGTGTGGACAACGTAAAAGTCACCCTTCTCCCAGTCATAGCGCTGTCCATCATGAATCTCATAGCCTTTGCCATCGAGCACATAAAAGGCGGCTTCATTCTGGTGTCCGTGGCCTCGGTTGGACGAATTCGGTGGAAAGTCGTGGAAGTAAACGTTCAGGCTCTGTGTCAAAAATGGGTCGTCAGCAGGCTCAATGTGAGTCCACGTCGAGATACCGCGCTCGCTGTTGTCTCCAGAGCTATCCCAGGTGGTAACCGAGCCATGATCCTCACCGGATGCAGCACGGACCCGCGGTGCATCGAGCTGGTGACGACGCTGTTCTTTCATTCCATAATCTTCAGAGGTAAGTCCCCTCACGAAAACGCGATCTGATTCAGCCATCCATCTCTCCTCAATCGAATTGTGTTCTGCGAGCTGTGTTGGTAGGTGTCCCAATCGGCACCGTTATGTAAATCATCCTAACCGGTCTCGTTAATTTTTGTTCGAACCATGAACTACATCAACCTTCGCCCTCCAGCTACCCTCTAACAACACCAAATGATCATCAGCGACTGCGTTGCCATTCGAGATATGGCTCGATCTACCGAAGTCGAAGTCGAGAACAGAGGGAGTCCATGTCACTTGAAATCTGGCCAACCGGACGACCGAGAGCGGTCGTCATCAATGTGATGTACGAGCAGTGGGCTGATGGCGTTGCGCCAAGCATCGGCCCGATGGGTAATCCCCTTCCGGGGGGAGCGGTCGACTACCAGGCGATCTCCTGGGCGCGCTATGGCCGGACGACTGGGATCTACCATCTCCTCGAACTTCTGTCCGAGTTTGGTGTTCGCGGTTCGTTCTATGCGAGTGGGATCCTTACCGAGAGTGCACCTGACTCTCTTCGACAGATCGTCTCGGCTGGACATGAACTGTGTGGCCACTCCTACTCCCAGAACATCATCCCCGCCTCAATCACAAAAGAGGAGGAACAGACCGACATTGCAAGTTCTCTCGAGGCCCTCGAAAAGACAACCGGCATACGACCGGCTGGATGGATCAGCCCACGGTGCACACCAAGTCAATACACATCGGAGTTACTTGCGGCTGAGGGTCTGTCTTGGTATGGAGATGTCTTTGACGCTGACCTTCCCAGCGTGGAACAGACCCAAGCTGGTCCAATCGTGGCACTTCCCTTTGGGATGGAGGTGAACGATCTCCCGCTCTTCGTACGATACGGGCAGCCCGCTCGAGAGCTCGCTCAGACCTTTACTGAGATCCTTGACGAGCATCGCCGCAGCCGGCAAAAGACCTACCTCGATGTCACTGTTCATGCACACATTGGCGGCCGACCAGCCGGGCTCAGCGCACTGCGAACCATCCTCACACAACTCAAAATGGCCGACGACTGTTGGATTGCGACGAGGAATGAGATCGCCGCCTGTGTCGAATAGGTACCAGAACGAAAGGGCTGCGGCACCGATAGACGCCTAGGAGTTATGCGAACCACTTTCATCGAGAGGCTCCCAATCCCACTCGTCGGCATGATCATGACCTTCGCCGTGATCGTGTCCATGTTCAAACGGATGTTCGCCGAGAATTGCCCTGCCAGAAAGGTGAGCCGATTTGGCCTCCTCCGGATCGATCAGATGTGATGTCTTGTCCAAACGGTGTCCTTGGTCTTCACTGTCGTGGTTGTGGCCTTCGTGACTATGGTCATGGTGGTCATCATCTTGACCATGGTCTGAGGGATGAATCTCTCTTCGAGGCGCACTGTGCCCAATGAGTCGGAATCTATCCGGGTAGGCCCTGCCCGCCACCTGAGCCAAGATGTATCGCTCCACAACCTGAAGATGCTCAAGGAGGAGTCGCTGGTCAAACTCACCAAGCGGATAAGCAGCTTCGTCAGCGTCACAGAGCGCTCCAATGCAGGCACTCAGCTCTGCAACGAGGTCAACGATATGAGTTTCGAGCGGTGAAAGCAGGCTTTGGTTCATCTCGCGATCGTTGTCCATAGTACGAGGCTATGCCCGATGGTCAATCTTTTCCACCAGGTGGATGCCCTCAATCCTCTCGACTAAGGCCATGAATCGCGTCGTACTAGACGTTGAACCTGAACTCGACGACATCGCCGTCTTGCATGACATAGTCCTTGCCTTCGATGCGAGCCTTCCCCGCTGCACGGGCCTGCACAACCGATCCTGTTGCTATGAGGTCCTCATAGCTCACGATCTCCGCTTTGATGAATCCCCGTTGGAAGTCAGTATGAATTACGCCAGCAGCCTCTGGCGCAGTGTCACCTTGGTGAATCGTCCACGCGCGGGTCTCCTTTTCTCCTGCAGTGAGGTACGTCTGAAGCCCCAATACAGAAAATCCTGTCTTCACCAGCTGCGCAAGACCTGACTCCTCTTGACCGTAACTCTCAAGTAGTTCAATCGCGTCTGCCTCATCTAAGCCAGAAACCTCTGCCTCGATCTGAGCACAAAGCACAACCGACTGTGCATTTGGAACCAGTGCGGCAAGCTCCGTTCGAAGGGCCGCATCCGATAGCCCGGATTCATCGACATTAAACACATAGATGAACGGCTTTGCCGTGAGCAGCTGAAGGTCGCGAAGTTGTTGTACATCAACCTCGCCCGAAGACTCAAAGATCGTTCGCCCGGAATCGAGGATCTCACGCGCCTTCGTCACTGCCTCAAGCACAGGAATGAGATCAGGCTTCATCCGAGCCTCGCGCGCCAGCTTGGATAGGCGGCCGTCGACCGTCTGAAGATCAGCGAGGATCAGCTCGGTGTTAATCGTTGCGATGTCATCGACAGGGGCGACCTTACCGTCCACGTGGATAATGTCATCGTCCTCAAAGGCTCGAACAACCTGACAGATTGCATCCGACTCACGGATCGCTGCTAGGAACTTATTGCCGAGACCCTCTCCCTCTGATGCCCCACGAACAATGCCCGCGATATCAACGAAGGTCACCATGGCTGGAACGATCCGCTCACTGTGGAAGAGATCAGCGAGTCGCTGGAGTCGAGCGTCCGGTACGGCAACCACTCCGACATTGGGCTCGATGGTCGCGAAGGGATAGTTCGCAGCGAGAACCTCATTGTTGGTGAGCGCGTTAAAGAGCGTTGACTTCCCAACATTTGGAAGTCCAACGATACCGATACTGAGACTCACCGTGACACGCTCCTCTAGGCCGAACGGGTGCTCAGGCTAGTGGCATATGTGCATTGAAATCAGGAGTCGGCTGGCTCTAGGAGGACGACAGGAATAACGCGGTCCGTCTTCGTCTCGTACTCAGCGAACTGAGGGAAAGCAACCTTCTGGCTCTCCCAGATCGAATTTCTCGCTTCACCGGCGAGAACCTTCGCGGTTGCATTGATCTTCTTCGATCCAACCTCGATCTCAACCTGCGGATGAGCGACGAGATTGTGAAACCAATCGGGATTTGTGGGCGCCCCACCCTTAGAGGCAAAGACGGCGTAGTTATCGCCAACCTTCTGGTACATCATGGGGTTAAGGCGCTCCGCGCCAGACTTCGCTCCAGTTGAGTGCAGCACCAGCATCGGCGCTCCCTCAAAGTTTCCTCCAACTTTTCCTCCATTGCCTCGAAACTCTTCGATGATCTGCTGATTAAACGCGTTCATGTCGGTCATGCGGCTCTCCATTTCTTTGAAGTCTCAGTAAGAGATCT
>CAIVND010000093.1 GCA_903907185.1 uncultured Acidimicrobiaceae bacterium | reverse complement strand
TTGGGGTAGTGAACGAGATCGATCCACCCCACATCGTTCCGATCCAGTTAAAGAACTTGATACCGGTGGGGATCGCGATGAGGTAGCTCATCAACGAGAAGAAGGGCAACAGCACCGTGCCCGTCGTAAACATGTGGTGTGCCCACACGGCGGTCGAGAGTGCGGCGATCGAGATGGTCGCGAAGATCATGCCCCGGTAACCAAACATCGGCTTCTTCGAGAACGCCGGGATGACCTCGGAGACACAGCCAAAGTAGGGAAGGGCGAGGATATAGACCTCCGGATGGCCAAAGAACCAGAAGAGGTTCTGCCAGAGCACGGGGACACCACCGCCCGTGATCGTATAGATATGCGTACCAAGGTGTCGATCCGCCCACAGCATGATCAGCCCGGCTGTCAGCACGGGGAAGGCGATCAAGATCAAGATTCCCGTAACCACCATGTTCCAGGTAAAGATCGGAACACGGAACATCGTCATGCCCGGTGCCCGGAGATAAAACACGGTGGTGATGATGTTGACACCGGTAAAGATCGCAGAAAATCCGGTCAGAACCAAAGCAACGATCCACATGTCCGGACCCGCACCGGGCGAGTTCACCGCATCCGACAGCGGCGCGTAGGCCACCCATCCAAAGTCTGCCGCTCCACCAACGGTGAAAAAACCGAGGATCATTGTGATGCCACCGGAAAGGTAGAGCCAGTACGACAGCGCATTCAGCCGAGGAAAGGCCATATCTGGAGCGCCAACCTGTAGCGGCACGATGTAGTTCGCAAGCCCACCAAAGGCGAACGGACCGGCAAACAGGTAGAGCATCAAACTTCCATGCATCGTGAACAGCTCGTTGTAGATGTGCTGGGAGACAACGGTGTTGTCTGGTCCCGAAAGCTGCGTGCGAATGAGCATCGCCATCAGGCCAGCCATGCAGAAGAACACCAACGAGGTGATGAGGTAACTCTTACCGATGACCTTGTGATCCGTTGAGGTCAGCCACTTCAAGAGTCCCGACGGGCCGTGCTCGTCCTCGTGGTGCGCCGTTACCTTTGGTCGTTCGATCGCTAGCGTCATAGTCCCAACATTCCTCGCCTAACAGTACTCACGCCTGGTGGCTCTTGAGCCAGTCCGCAAAGGTTCCCTGCGGCACCACCTGGACGCTGAAGAGCATCTCAGCATGGTAGAGACCGCAGTACTGCGCGCACTGTCCTCGATAGATCCCCGTACCAAGCGTGGTGAAGTCGAAGGTGTTCACGACACCCGGCTGCGCATAGCGACTGAAGTTAAAGGCGGGGATATAGAAACCGTGGATGACGTCGGTCGATTGAAGCACAATGCGTACGGTCTGGTGCGCAGGAAGCACGAGCTGTGGATACTCCGACGAAAGTGCCGACTGAGCAAGAGCCTTTGGCTCCGCGGCAGTCTGAACAAGCACGTTCTGTGAGACGCCAGTCGATGAGGCATAGGAGAAGGACCATCCCCATCGGTAGGCCGTTACGTTGATGATCTCGGCTGGTTTGCCAACCACTGCATCGATCTGATTCTCCGCGATGACCGTGGCATAGAAGATCACGCCAACAAGTACACAGGGGATCAGTGTGTAGACGATCTCCAACAGCGTGTTCTCGCTGAACTGACGCGGGATGTGGTTCTCATCACGCCGGCGATAACGGAACACGGCCCAGACAATCAGAACGAAGACGATCGCCGAAACACCAACCCCGAGGATCACCATCTGTGACCACAGAGTCGACTCGGTCTTTGCTTGGGTAGTCGCACCGCGGAATCCGCCGAAGGTTGGGAGCTGACAGCCACCGAGCGCAAAAGCAGTGAGTACCAGAAGAGGCAGGACAAGTACACGGCGCGTCACACCTCTACGGGCGTTGAAAACCGAGCGGATGCGACCGAGGTGGTGGTCGTGATCGGGAGTGGTCACGCCTTTGAGATTAGCGAGGTGAGAGACCTCAAGGCCAATCGGGCGAGACTTAAAAAAGAAAGCCGGAGATCGTCGCAACTGATCGACTCGTTGCGAGAAGCTACTCGGAGCTTTTGTCCTCATCATCGGTGGTCTTGGCGGTGTCCTTCTTGGGAGTTGCATTGGCCTTGTTCTCTGCTTCACCCTCGTCGAGCCCCTTACGGAACTCATGGGAGGCCGAGCCCAAACCACGCGCCAACTTCGGGAGCTTGTTGCCGCCAAAAAGCAGCACAACAACGAGCACCACAATGATGATCAGGCCGTCGGGACCGACCAAGTTTCCAAGCAGTGCTGCGTGCATCCGTCCTCCTCAAATGACTGGTCCCTAGTCTAGGACCGAGTGAGAGGCTGCGCCCCGCAGCACGGAGCACTCACGGGCGACCACGATCGGCCCAGCAGCGCCTCCAGGTACAGGTCCGGATGTTACGTCTGGTTACCAGCCCTCATCGAAGCCATGGTGCGTC
Source organism: uncultured Acidimicrobiaceae bacterium (assembly GCA_903907185.1). Lineage (GTDB taxonomy): Bacteria > Actinomycetota > Acidimicrobiia > Acidimicrobiales > Bog-793 > CAIVND01. Next base: position 15,735 of record CAIVND010000093.1, on the reverse strand, counting down.
GTTCTGCTCGGGTCATGCGGACCTTGCGGTCGGGCGAGTATTTCTGCGTAAGGCGCACGAGGAGTCTTGAGAGACCGATCAGGCCAAGCACGGTAATCGCCAGTAACAGCGCAGCATCGAATGCCAGGTGCTGTGTCGCGGGAACCGATGAGTCATAGAAGGCATAGGTCGCATAGGTAAGGAAGGGAACCGGTGAGTGCAGGAACGCTCCGCTTGGAATTCGATTGGAGAACCCTGCGGTATAGAGGAGTGGGGCCGTCTCGCCGACGGAGATCGAGAGCGCGAGGATCATACCGGTCAAGATTCCCGGCAGTGCCGGACGCAGGACGACCTTGCGCAGTGCATAGGGCATCGTCATGCCCAGTGCCTCGGCTCCCTCTCGATAGGTAAGTGGCACCTGGTTCATCGCAATCTCCGTCGATTTTGCGATGTACGGAACGACAAGAAGGGCCATCACAATCAATGCAGCGAGCCAGGAAAACCCCCAATGAAGACCGAGAACAAGTGCGATGTAACCACAGAAACCAAAGACGATCGAAGGAATACCCGCGAGCATCTCCGAGGCCGCGCGAAGGACTGAAGAGATCCATGACTTTGGGGCGAACTCAGCAAGATAGATGCCTGAACCTATGCCGAGCATCCCGGCAAGTATCCCGGTCCCGACGGTGATCATGATCGTTCCAACGATCGCGTTGAGTAGTCCGCCGTTGTCTCCGACACTCACCTCGGTGAAGACATTCCATGTCCAGTGCGGAACCGCTCGCTGAACAATGCCGATAAGAACCCAAAGAACGGGTGTGACAACCAGCACCATCCCGAGGGCGCAACCGCTCCACCAGATGAGGTTAATTATCCGTCGCCTCTTTGAGATGCCTCCAACGCGGCTGTCTTGTGGTCCAGACATGACCGGTGGATCGGAGATGATTGCGCTCATTCGGCACCCCTTCCGGAGGGAAGACCAGCTGACCGTGCAGCTCGACGGGAGTAGGACCTTGCGATGCTGTTCACGACCAATGAGATCGCCATGAGTACCAAGGCTGCCTCTGCGAGCGAGCGCACCGTGAGTCCTGTTGGATCGGTGAGGGCGAAGTCAAGCTGCGTCACGATGGCTGCCGCGATCGTGGTCATCGAACCGTAGAGCGAGGGCGCGAGCTGGATCACTGACCCTGTCATGATCGCCACTGCGATCGTCTCACCCAGCGCTCGTCCGATGCCAAGAACAGTGGCGGCGATCACTCCCGAGCGCACCCATCGAGCCTGTACGGCAAGAAACGACTCGGTCGAGGTCATGCCGAGCGCCTCGGCGCCCTCCTTGGTGAGTGTCGGAACCTGGCGGAGGAGATCGCGGGTCGTTGCCGCAATCAGCGGCACGATCATCGCGGCGAGGATCAGACCTCCTGCTAACAGGCCCTGTCCATTCGGAGAGAAGGAGCCACGAAAGATACTCAGTACGGGAACGTTCGGCATCTTGGCCAAAGTCGGAAAGATGTGAGAGGCAAGAAACGGCCCAAAGCTGAACACTCCCCAGATTCCAATGATCACACTTGGCACACCTGCGAGAACCTCCAAGCACATGCCAAGCACGGCTGCGATTCGGGCAGGCAACCGCTCAACAAGCAGAACCGCTGCACCGATCGCGATTGGGAGCGCTACCACCACGGCGATGGCAGTTGTCTCAACCGTTCCTACAATCATCGAAAGTGCACCAAAATGTTCGCCTGGAAGGACCGTAAAACCATGAACCTTCTCAAGGGTGCCATAGGGATTTCCAGCAAACCAGTTCGAACTCGTGAAGAACCCAAAACCGTTAAAGCGGATCGCCGGCAGCGCCTCACGGACAAGGATCACCAACATGGCAATCAGACCAATGATGGGCACCACCGCAGAGGTGCCGGTGAACCACACAACAGTCCGATGAGCAACACGTTGACGTTGAGCTCGTCGCTCTGAAACGACCTTGTTCAGTTCGATCTGCTTGGGAGCCATCTCATTCCTTTTGCTCTTACTTTTTGATCGAGGGGCTATCTGATCGCGGGCTTACCGATCGAGGGGCCCGCCTCTTGGTGGCTGAACCTTGCTGGAAGGCTCTACCGAACACCTGCCCAACACAACTGCGGTGGCCGGACCTCGCGCCCGACCACCGCAGTGAGCCTCTCGGTGAGATAAAACTCACCAACTCAACTACTTAGAAACTTGCCAACAGGTTGTAGGCAGTGGCGAGCGCTCCAGCGGGCAGTGGCTGGAAGTGCACGTTCGAAAGGTTGGCAGCAGAGGCACCACCGGTTGGGTCCATGCCCCAGGCAAGGAGCGACTTAACTGCGGTCTTCTGCGCTGGGCTCAACTTTGACGGCACAACCCATGCATACTCAAAGTTCACAATTGGGTAGCCGGTCTTGACCTTGGGAAGGTAGTCAAGCGAGACGACACCATTCGCAGGAAGCGTCTTGTAGCCAGCGACCTCTGCTGAGACTGCGGCAGGCGTTGGGAGCTCGTAGTTGCCAGAGGCGTTCTTCAGGGATGCGAGACCGAGGTGACTCGTGGTCACTGCGGAGTTCTCATAGCTGACACCGATGTAGGCGATGCAACCTGGTGTGACTGCACAGGCCTGCAACATTCCGGTGTTTCCTGCCTCTGCCTCGGCGCTCGACGGTGCACCCTGCTGGTTCCAAGTCTGGCTTGGGCCACCGGTAGTGCGGATGAAGCTACCGGGGTCGCCAGCACCCAGGTACCAGGTGAAGATAAAGGTGTCACCACTCGAGCCGGTTCGGTGGAGCGGAACGATTGCCTGTGATGGGATCTTGACACCCTTGTTCAACGCCTTGATCGCTGGATCGTTCCAGTTGTTGATCGTGCCTGCGTAGATGTTGTTGATCACCGTCGGGCTGAGTTTGAGGTGCGTCCTCGTTGAAAGACCGGGGATGTTGTAGGTCACCATCTGTGAGGAGACAACAATCGGAATGTTCACGGCACCAGCTGCAAGCTGGGTAGCAGTCGCGTAAACATCAGAGGCGCCAATGGTTGCGGTTCCGGCAAGAACTGCTGCCTGTCCGGTACCCGAACTCGACGAGACGGGGGAGAAAGGGATCGTAGATAGGTAAGGAAACTTCGTGGTCCAGATCCCGTTCATCAGCGGGTAAAAGAGCGAAGAACCCGTCTCGTTTAGAGGAGTCGATGAGGACGCTGGAATCTCAAGTGCCTTGAGCTTCTTCTCGGTCGCAGCGAGTGTTGGGGCCTTGTGCGCGACAACCTTGGCCGTTGTGGTCTGTGCAAACGCCGCGGAGGCCGTCAACGCGGAGACGACGAGCGCACCGGAGATGGTGACAACGCCGGCCCGTCGAATCTGCGCCAACAACGGCGACTTTTCTTCTGCTCGTGCATGCATGAGTATGGATACTCCTTTGTGGTTTTCTTGCCCTCGATGGGCCATTTTTGGTTAGGGGGTAGTGCCTTACGGTTCGATCGTTCAAGAGTGATCCAGGTGGGATCTACTCCCTAGTTATCTCCGTTCACAGTGACCGCCCCGCCGAGATATCTCGAGGTCTCTAGGCGTTGTGGGGAGTCAAAAAGTTGGGCGGTTGGTCCGGTCTCCATCAACCTGCCCTCATAGAAAAAGATCGTGTTATCTGAGAGACGCTTTGCCTGGTCAAGGTTGTGCGTCACGATGATGACCGTGAGCTCTGGAGTAAGCCGCCGCACCAGCTCCTCAACCGCCTCTGTTGATCGGGGATCGAGTGAGGAGGTCGGCTCATCGAGCAGCAACACCTCGGGCTCGACTGCGAGTGCGCGAGCAAGACAGAGCAACTGTTGTTGGCCACCAGAGAGCCGGAAGGGCGAATCATCAAGCCGGTCAGAGATCCGACTCCAAAGTCCGACTTCGGCAAGACGCGTCTCGGCGATGTCACGAAGCTCCGAACGCTTTGCCATCTTGTGTGCCCGAACTCCAGCTACAACATTGTTCATAATCGACATCGGGAAAGGATTCGGCCGCTGGAAGACCATGCCGACCTGTCGTCGAAGAACGAGCGGGTCCACCTGCGATCCATTGATGTCGAGACCATCAAGGCGCATCTCGCCACGCTGCCAAAACCCTGGCACCTTATCGTTCAATCGGTTCAGCGAGCGAAGGAAAGTCGTCTTGCCTGATCCCGATGGTCCAACTAACGCATTGATTGAACCCTTCGGAAAGTTCACGGTAATGTCCTGCATCACCGTCGTTGCGCCGAAACCGAGTGAGACATCTCGGGCAGTCATGACGTTGTTCGTGGAGTGCAACAGTGCGTTTGAGTTACTGGCACCAAGTGTGTGCTCTTCAGTCATCGGTCCGCCGAGTGGTGTAGTGGTCACAGACGAAGAGTACGGGGGTCATGTAAACAGGCGACCCATGAAAAATGACTAGAAGGTGACACGGATATGAAACCTTTATGTCCTCATTGACGAGGTAAGAATGCATCTTTGACCAGCAAATATGTATCTCTTACACCGGCTTCGATCATCAACCACCCCTCAACAAAAAACAGAGAAACAGAGGTCGTCATGCATCTTTCGTCCCCACAACTCGGTCGGCTTCTTGCCTTCGCACGGATCGCTCTTGGCCTCACCGCCCTCGTAGCTCCCAAAGTGCCCGCCGCTCCTTGGGTGGGTAGCAAGGAGGCAGAACGATCCTCCGTCCAGCTCTTCGCCCGAACTCTCGGTGCAAGGGATCTTGCCCTTGGACTCGGTGCCGTCACAGCCCCGAACCGCAACGGAGCTCTGCGATCATGGGTTCTCCTGGGTGCAGTTGCCGATCTTTGCGATGCGGCTGCAACCGTCAAGGACTTCCGACAGCTTCCAAAGATCAGTCGATGGTTCGTTCTTGCCTCAACAGTCGGTGCAGCAGCCGTTGGTGCAGTTGTTGCCGCCACCATCGAAAACGAGGCCTAACCGAGGTTATGAGAGCAGCATCCTTGCGTCGGTGTCAACGAATGAGCGCTCCTCCCCGCTCAGACAGTGCTGAATAAGGAAGCTCCGATTCGCTACCTTCCACAGCGCCGTGCCACGTCTGAGCTGACGCAGCAGCTCACTCTGACGCTCGTTAAATCCGAAGAGTGAGCCAGCAAGTGTCGATTCCTGAGCGGTGAGTCCGTAACAGACTGAAGTTTCACAGTCCCCGACCAATCCTTGAACACGGCCGGAGACCAACGCCGAGTCCGCGACAAGATCTGAGGGACGATGCGCCACCAAGACGTTGGCAACCCCATACGAACGTGCAAGTTTGAAAAACGATTGCACGAACGCACTCGCATGGTCGTTCGACAGAACCGCCCATGCCTCGTCGATCACGCAGATTGTTTGTTCTTCGCTGTGCTGGACCAAGTCCTGCAATCTGCCAAAGAGCGCGACGAGCAGCACTGAGAGTGCGTCCGATCGATAAAACGCCGAAACATCAACGACAAGCACCTTCGAACTCAACGCGATCTGACTCTGTTTCGACGAGTCGCGAACTCCGTCGTCGAACATCGAGCTGAACTCACCACCGAGCAGGCGGTAGAGCGCGAAGGCTGACATCCGTCCGATCTCACGGAGCTGCGCGTTTGAGAGCTGTAACGATCTCGCGTCCACCCCGTTCAGCTCAACGAGTTGCTCCGCCACCCGCCGCAAGCTGATCGGTCCACCCATTTCGATGAGGGACCTCAACGCCAGCTGAAGTGCCACAATCTCGTCGGCACCAAGCTTCCTGCCAAGCGACGCCGAGGTGACTCCCTCGAGGATCGCTTGCAAGAGCGAACGGTTGCGGCCACCTGCGGGTGGCTCTAGGAGGTCGAGTGGATTGAAGGTTGTCTGTTCCCCCGGTGCAAGACGCAGTACCTCACCGCCAACCTTGGTAGCAAAGGCTCCGTACTCTCCCTTCGGATCGATAACGATGATCCTCCTACCCTGTGCGAACTGACGGTATAGATAGCTCTTGACCAGTGCACTTTTGCCTCGACCAACTTGACCAAGAACCACCATGTTTGGGTTCGTCAGTTCGCCGGATCGATAGAGATCAAACGGATCGTAGGAGAACACTGATCCGTAAAGGTCCCGACCGATGAGCACACGCTCGGTTCTCAGCGGGGAGCTCGCTACAAAGGGATAGGTTGCGCCGAGCTGAGCCGTTGTGGCTTCGTGCCTAGGTATCTTCATGCAACAACCTCATGGACATCCACGAGCATTTCCCTGGCAGTACAGCAGCGACTCCCGTTGCATTCCAAAGAGACGACGAAGTTCAAGATGCGCGAGCGCTGAGCTCTGTTCGATCTGTTCGCAGGCTCGCGTGAGGTTGTCTGGTGAGTCCGCAGTAACGGTGACGTATCCGGTGAACTCGTAGCCAACATGGCCTCGAGCAAGTTCGTCCTCTCGCTGCACAATCGCATCGTGCTGCGAACGAACACGAGAGCTGAGCGAAAAGCCATAACGGCGACGCAGATCCGCATCTGCAGATGAGGATGTTCTTCGCTGTTCAGCAGCGCGTATCGCCCGCTCAACCGGCAGAGGTGCCATGCACAGTGTGATGCTTCTACGTACCGACGTTTCGAGCAGAAGTGAGAGCAAGAAGCCTGACGAGACCTCAGAGCGCGGCCACTCGGCGATCCAGTAGGTGACGTGCCAAAGGTTATCCGTGCGGATGTTTTCCCACCGCTCCTCTAGTGCATCTGGCCAAGGCGAGCTTGACAACGTCGGATGTTCTGCACAATCAAAGAGGCGCTGCGTCATCTTGGCGAGGCCATAACTTGACAGCGCTCCACGGGACCTGAGGCCAAGTTCTGCGAGACGTCGCTCGACGAGAGCTACTGAGCTCGCAAAATCTGAGAGCTCGTTCGCGGTCTCTGGTCGGCGGTGCCAGAATGCCTTCGCTGGCCGCGTGCTAATTACTAGGTATTGGTCCGATCGGAGCGCACCGTCAAAGAGATCTTGCTCCAACATCTGATACGAGTGAAGAGCCTCCCCCTGGGCAGCCGATTGAACCGTCGCTCGAACAATCTGAGCTCGAAGGTCTGCTGCAAGGTCCGGAGTTGTCTGATGAATCCACTTCAGTCGAAAGAGCGAGCGATCTGCGTGGAGCGCTGCAAGGAATCTGGCCCATTCGGCGGTCTTGTGGTTGCGACTCACATCATCGAGGAGGGCAAAGGGTTCACCCTGGACATGAAGAACAGCAGAGATGGTCTGTTCGGCGGTATCGAAGAGTGCACCAACCTTCCTCCCCTTCAGGTCGATATCTAGAAATTGGAAGGAGTCAAAGAGCGAGGCGGTCTTGGTCTTAACTCCACCCTTGGTCCATCGATAGGCGACGCGTCGATTCCCTGAGATTCCAGATTGAAAAAAAGACCCAACCTCGGGGATCCACTCAACGACCGATCGCCCCGCAATCTGGCCAAGCGAGATCGCAGTTCCGAAGACAAGAACCAACACGGCGGCCCAGAGCCGCTGATGTGGTGGTCCGATTCGGGCCACCAAGACCGCGACCGTGAGCGTGGCAACGAGGGTGACAATCTGAATCATCCGAAGCGACGCGAACAGTCCTCGTTGATTGCGCGGTCCAAATCGATATCTACCGTCGCTGTTGTTCGACATCTCGGTCTCCGTCTGAGGTCAGATCGATCCTTACGCGTGAGGGTGGCCGAGCTTGAAACGATCCGTCTTCATTTCTCTCTCGACCCTCATCTGATCGTGCGGTGACCCATGGACCGAGAAAGCGAAAGCTATCGATCGATTCTGGGTCTACCTCCAATCGATCGGAGGGATCCGTTGGCGCCCACGGAATTGCATCGACCTGTTCCACGCCGACCGGCTCAGAGGGAAAGAGGCGATCACCGATTACCGGTCCCGTCGACGTAGCGACATGACGAAGTGCTTGGCCACCACGATGTCCAAGGGACTCAAGATGGCCAATCGCGCCCGCCTCCATGAGCGGAAGCAGACGCAAGAGTGTGAAAGGCGACCATGCACACAGAACGAATAGCGCGATGCCCTCAACAACGGTTGCAACTCCTTGCGGTCTACCGATCGAGGAGATGGCAAGCGCGAAGATCGCGCAGATCACCACCTTGCTAAAGATCAGCGCAAACAACGTCTCACCTAGCCGCCGCATCCACTGCTGAGTTGCCGGCCAAACAACACCCGCGAGCGCGAGAGGTAGAAAGAGCACAGCAACCGTAATCGCAGCGGCGCGAACAACGAGTTCGAGCCAACAGACAAAGACGAAAATCGATAGTGCAAGCGCGAGTACAAGTCCCTCAAAGCCGGCAAGCACCGGCGAACTGAGGGCGGTACCCGCCAAGATTGCAGCAAGCTCTGCCACGAAGGTTCCCGTCGCTCCACTCGCGCTGTGAAGGAGTTCGCTTGAAAGTACGTCAGTGCCCCTCAACAGTGCGGCGACGATCTCCAACGCGAATCCGGAGAACAGCAACGCAGCCGGGAGTCGAAGAACAACGCTCCGGATGAGTAGTTCAAGGTCCTGTCTGATGACCGCCTGGATGATAACTAAGCAAAGGAACAGGACAACGAGTTCAGCACCGAAGGAGCGCAAGATCGAAAACTCAGCCATGAACCCCGAACTGAAGGTGACTGAGGTCGTGGCATTAAGTGCATGGCCAAAAGAGCCGATCAGCGTGCCTGCGCCAGCTCCCACCCACGAACCAATCGCTGCCAACGCGGAGTTGACAATGCGGGTGACATTGATGCCAAACAGGCCCATGAGATGTGCGGAGGACGTCACTGGGATCTCTATGAAGTCCCTCAATGGAAGGACTGGCCGGCGCTGTACAAGAAACTCAAGATGGTTGGCGCCGCACCAATAAGGAGTGCAGCTCCCCCCGAAACCAGCACCGCTCTGCGACCCGCGGACGCGTTTTGATAATTATTCGAGTGGGCTCCGAGTGCCCACGTTGCGGCGCCCACCACTAGACCAACAAGAGCAGCCAAAAGCGCCCACCAGGCAAGGCCATTGATTAACGACTGCAGTGTTGCAGTTCCCGGTAGGCCAGATGAGTTTGGATCGAGAGAGGGTCCCGAACCCCTCAGAGCTTCAAACATCAACAGCGTATTGAACGGAAGTAGTTGAACGATCACGTGAAGCCTCCTCAGATTGTGTCGACAAATTGAGGTCGACAGGTTGAGGTCGAAGTTTCCGACGAGGAGGCGGCGAATTCGCTGCGATGTACTGCGGTCAAGAGTGTAGAAATTGATTGATCATTGCGCAAGGGGAAAATTAACGCTCTTCACCGCCGTTCTCAGATAGATCGGCCGTGAGCTGCAATGCTGGTGGAGATGTCAAATACGGTAAATCTTCAGGTCTCAGTGCTCGCCGTCGCAGGCGGAGTCGTCGTTTTGTTACTGATCTCCGCCTACGTATTCGGTAACCGAAGCGGTGCCGACAGTCTTCGTCAACGACTCATCGCCCTTGGGTCTCGACTCGGCGGGGAGAACCTTGTTGACGAGCCTGCAGACGTAGAGGAAGCGCTCATCTACGTAGAGCTCACCACCGAACGCGCCGCAGAGGCCGTGACCAACGCAAGCGCCGATGCCATCCGGCTTCGCAAGGCTCTTGACACACTGCCCCAGGCCGTCATCGTCTGCGACGAACATGGCGAACAGGTCTTTCGAAACTCTCATGCGATTGAGCTCATGGGCAAGCGCCATGGTGACGCACTAGCGATTCAGGCAGTCGACGAACTCATCTCCTCCACCTCGATTGGCTCGAAGGAGGAGCGCACACTCGAGCTTTATGGTCCCCCACGGCGTACGCTCATCGTCAGCACAAAGAGCATTGACAACGGGCAGCGCAACCTCGGGGTCACTGCCGTCATCGAAGATGTCTCTGAACGGCGACGCCTTGAAGAGGTTCGCCGAGACTTCATTGCAAATGTCAGTCACGAGATGAAGACACCGATGGGAGCACTCGGGCTACTTGCGGAGACCCTTCTTGACGAGACCGAACCCGCTGTCTCACGGCGTCTTGCCGAACGGATCCATATGGAGGCCTTTCGTATCTCACGTGTTATCGACGACCTTTTAGATCTCACGCGCATCGAGTCCGAGGCCACTCCACCGCGTGAACCGGTTTTGATCAACTTGGTGATGGCAGAGGCAGCTGAACGAGTACGCGAGGCCGCCCAGCAGCGAGAGGTCATGATCGAGCTCATCGAACCTAATCCACCCGTTGCTGTTCTCGGAGATCGCCGACAGTTGACCTCAGCTGTCTTTAATTTGATCGACAATGCAGTGAAGTTTTCTTACCCAAACTCAACGGTCCAAGTCACCGCCAAGATCTCAAACCAAGAGATCGTGATCGGTATCAAAGATGATGGCGTTGGCATCCCCGCTCGCGACCTCGAACGGATCTTTGAACGTTTCTACCGCGTTGATCCTGGGCGCAGCCGTGCGACCGGTGGAACCGGTCTCGGTCTCTCGATCGTTCGCCACGTCGCCCAGAACCATCAGGGGAGAGTTGAAGTCGATTCTCGAGAGGGCGAGGGAACAACCTTCTCATTGCACCTCCCACTTCAAACCTCGACGGAGCCGTCGTAGAGCTTCGTAGTCCAGGTTCGCTAACCTGTCACAGGTGGCCGCCGACGAGATTGTCCGAGTCCTTATCGCCGAAGATGAGGAGTCCTTTATCGATGCACTGGCCGTTGGGCTTGAGCGCGAGAACTTTGTTGTCACAATCGCACGAGACGGCTCGCAGGCGCTGGAGCTCTTTGCAGACGGGGAGTTTGACTTGGTGTTACTCGACATCATGTTGCCAAAGATGTCAGGGCTCGATGTGTGTCGGATCATCCGCAGTAAGTCAACCGTCCCGATCATTATGGTCACTGCTAAATCCACCGAGATCGATACCGTTGTCGGCCTAGAGATCGGTGCCGATGACTACGTGGCGAAACCCTATCGACTGCGAGAGTTGATCTCGCGAATTCGGGCGGTATTGCGACGCGCAGCTCTCAATAGCGAACTTGAGGTAAAGGTCGCTGAACCAAATCCAGCGAGTCCAAGCCCCGACAAAGACAGCACCATCTCGGTTGGGGAGGTGCGCCTCGATCCGGAACGGCACGAGTGTGTTGTCCGAGGTATTGAGATCAAGCTTCCGCTCAAGGAGTTCGAACTTGTACAACTACTGCTGACTAATGCGGGCCGTGTTGTCACACGCGAAACATTGATCGACCGCGTCTGGGGCTACGACTACGTCGGTGACACCAAGACGCTGGACGTTCATATCAAACGGCTGCGATCACGGATCGAACAAGATCCAGCACATCCTGTCTTGATAACAACGATCCGCGGACTTGGCTATCGCTTTGAGGCACCCCGAGAACACTGATCTAAGCAGCCGTTTCACACAATTTGATCCGGGTTTTCCACTCGGACAGACGTTCCGATGTCGATAACAGCAGAGCAATTGAGCGAACCGCCTCAGATCTCTTGTCGCTAGGGCGCTCTACGATGGGGGACCGTGCGCAGATTCCGAGTTAGCTACCGTCTGTTCGTCGTCATTGCGCTAACTGCTGCTACCTGTTACGCCCTCTTAGTTATTACGGGCGGAGCGGTTCGCCTCACTGGTTCAGGGCTTGGCTGTCCGGACTGGCCGAGCTGTTATCAACACCAGATCACCGCCCAACTTTCCTTCCATCCGATTGTCGAGTTTGGGAATCGGGTAATCACCGCCGCAGTGAGCGTGATCTCTATCGTCGCATTTATCTCCGCTTTTCTGCTCGAGGAGGATCGACGCGACCTTCGTTGGCTGAGCTTCGGTCTCGTACTTGGACTGATCGCACAGATCATCTTGGGCGGGGTTGTTGTTCTCACAAAACTCAACCCCTACCTGGTCTCGCTCCACTTCGTTCTTACTCTCGCGGTTCTCGCTGACGCACTCGTGCTCGCCTTCCGAGCGATATATGGACAACCGCGCAGGACATTTGTGATCGATCCAGCACTTCTTTGGCTCTCGCGACTTCTCCTTCTTGTCCTTACGGTGTTGGTCTCAATCGGCGCCGTGGTTTCGGGTTCAGGACCACATGCAGGTGCGAAAGATGCGAAACGGATACCAATCGCCTTTCGTGATATCGCTGAGGCGCATTCAGACGTTGCGCTTTTCTTAATCGGTCTGACGCTCGCCACGCTCTTTGCTCTCTACCAAGCGAAAGCACCCAACACCGTGCAGCGACGAGCGCGGCTGGTCTTCGAGCTTTTGGTTGTTCAAGGAGCACTCGGCTTTACGCAGTACCTAATTCATGACAACGCAGTCGTGGTTGAGGTTCATCTCGCCGGTGCAACAGCAATCTGGACCGCCATGATCTGGTTCTATCTGCATCTTCGCCCAACATCGTCAGCCACGCAGTCCTTAGGTGCGCGAGGATGAACAAGATGCTTGCGGCCACTGCAAAAACTATTGAGATCTCGCCTGAGACCCAGCAAGCCCCCCAAACACGCGAACATGTCTCTTTCGACCGACCATGGTTGGTCATTGTGTGGAACGACCCCGTCAATTTGATGAGCTACGTCACGTTCGTTTTTCAAAAGTTGTTTGGATACTCCAAGACAAAGGCAACACAGCTCATGCTTGACGTCCACGAAAAGGGACGCGCTGTTGTAGCGACCGGCTCGCGAGAGCGCGCTGAACTTGATGTCGCTCGACTTCACCGCCACGGCCTCTGGGCAACGATGGAGCAGTCCGGATGATGAGCCGTCCTCGACCACCAATCGCTATCCATCCCAACGGCGGCTACTCCATCGATCTGCCTGAAGAAGAACGGGAGGTTCTTGCCCTCCTTCCTGGACAGATGCTGGCCGCCCTTGAGATCCTGACCCAACCTGAGGCGATCGTCCCCGAATCCCTCCGGCGACTCTTTCCTCCCGCCTATCTCACCGACACAAATGCGGACAACGCCTACGTGCGTTTGGTACGCAGAGACCTACTTGATTATCACCGTGAGGCGCTGCTGATCTTGCGCGACTCTTCCGATGCAACGCAGCTTGACGAGATTGGCATGGAGCGTTGGCTCACTGCCATCAGCGGTCTTCGACTGATGCTTGGCTCCATCCTTGGTATCACCGATGAGACAAAAGAGTTCGCCTCCGATGATGCCAACTACTACGAGTGGATCTGTTACAACTATCTGTCGTATCTACAGGGAGAGATCATTGAGGTCCTCTCTGAACAGTTGCCGCAATCGATCCCCGATGATCAAGTAGAGCTTCCAGCAGATCCTTGGGGCGAGCCACCGGGTGGACTGCGTTGGGACGGAACTCCACTGCCTGGTGATCGATGACCATAGGTGAGCCGATCCCACGCATCTTGACCTTGATGGGTTCAGGGGAGACCTCACCCACCATGGTGAAAGTGCACCGTTCAATACTCGATCGACTAGGTGCACGACCTGTCCCGGCGGTGCTACTTGACACTCCTTTTGGATTCCAAGAGAACGCCCATGAGCTTGCCATCCGCGTGCAGAACTACTTCGACGAAAGTCTCCAGACTCCGATCGTAAATGCAAGCGGCATCGATCCGAATAACCCCGAAAACCATGATGATCGTTTTCTCGCCGAGCAGCTCACGACCAATGTGCAACGAGCGCGTTATGTATTTTCCGGTCCTGGTAGTCCAACGTATGCACTCAATCGTTGGCGCGAGAGCGTCGTTCCTCAGCTGCTCGTTGAAAAGATGAGATTTGGCGGCGCAGTTACCTTCGCAAGCGCTGCTGCGCTCACGCTAGGTGCCCTCACCCTCCCGGTCTATGAGATCTACAAGGTTGGCGAGGACCCGCACTGGCTCAAAGGTCTCGATCTGCTTGCAGAGGCGGGCGTGCATGCTGCAATCATCCCTCACTACAACAACACCGAGGGTGGTACCCACGACACACGATTCTGCTATCTCGGTGAGCGAAGACTCAGCGAGCTCGAACGAAAGATGCCGAGTGAACTCTTCGTGCTTGGAATCGACGAACACACCTCGTGTTCGTTTGATCTCGATGCACAAACGGCAACGATCGGTGGAATCGGCACGGTCACGGTACGAAAGAGTGGCGCGTCGACGACGTTCGAGAGCGGTGAGGTGATCGAAATAGCACAACTGATCGCCGGAGCTCATGGGAGCGGATCGATCGCACCAAGAAAATCAATTACCGAACAGCCGAACGATTTCGATCAGCCAGCTCCAGCACTGCTCCTCGACCTTGTGCATACCGCAGAGAGGGACTTCCACGAGGCCATCTCAACGAACAATGCGCCCGAGGCAACCGTCACGATCCTTGGTCTTGAACAATCGTTTCATGATTGGTCCACCGATTCGCCTGGTCAAGATGAGTTAGGCCGTGCACGGTCCTCGTTGCGATCGATGATCAAAGAATTCGGTGAAATCGCGGTCCAAGGTCTGGAAGATCCAGCCATTCGCCTCGCGCCGTTCATTACATTGCTTATCTCCCTCCGAGCCGACGCGCGTTCAAATGGCCGTTATCAAGCGGCCGACGAGATCCGTGATCAGCTGAGCGCTATGGGCATTGAACTCCACGACGCGCCCGAGGGGACCAGCTGGGTGCTGACGGCTCCACACTGAATGACTCCGCTACAAGGCCAAAGTGCCCGCTGGTAGTCTTTGAACCCTGCAACACCAAGGCCCCCATCGTCCAGCGGCCTAGGACGCCGCCCTTTCACGGCGGAAACACGGGTTCGAATCCCGTTGGGGGTACCGATTGCGCTTGACCCCTTGGGGTGGGCCATTTCTTATCAGAATGCGGTCTGGGCTTTTTGTGAGCGTAAGGCGTCGTATTCGTTCGGCGTGAGATAGCCAAGTGAGCTGTGACGCCGGTGCGCAAAAATAATTCGTGGGTAGTCGCTGGGATGCCTGTTGTAGATTTTGCCCCTAGCGAGCTCCCCAACGCGAAGAATACTCTGGCGTCATGTCGAAGGTGCTTGCAATTGTGTTGGCTGGTGGCGAAGGGAAACGCCTCCCCCCGATGACCCTCGACCGAGCCAAGCCAGCGGTTCCATTTGCCGGCCAGTACCGTCTGGTCGACTTTGTGCTGTCGAATATGGCGAATGCAGGATTCCTCAGGATTGTCGTTCTGACCCAGTACAAGAGTCACAGTCTGAACCTGCACATCGCGCGGACGTGGCGTATGTCGACGTTGCTCGGCAACTTCGTGACCACCGTACCCGCCCAGATGAGAAGCGGCCCACAGTGGTACACCGGTTCGGCTGACGCCATTTTTCAGAATTTCAATATCGTCGGCGATGAGCAGCCGGACTACGTATGTGTGTTTGGAGCCGACCACATCTACCGTATGGATCCCCGCCAGATGCTGGACCAGCACATCCAGAGTGGGGCGGGCGTCACCGTCGCGGGCATCCGCGTCGACATCGGGGTCGCCTCCCAATTCGGGGTGTTCGAAACGGACGAGGAAGGGCGGGTCCGTGGATTCCTCGAGAAGCCGACGAATCCAAAGCCGCTAGTCGATGATCCCAGTGTCGCGATGGCCTCGATGGGCAACTACATCTTCACGACCGAGGCCCTCGTCAACGCGCTCTCTATGGATGCCAAGGACCCGTCTTCGCGTCACGATATGGGCGGCGACATCATCCCGGCGCTGGTCGCGTCAGGCGAGGCGAGTTTGTACGATTTCTCGCATAATGAGGTTCCCGGTGCGACCGAACGCGACCGGGCGTACTGGCGCGATGTCGGGACCCTCGATAGCTACTACGACGCGAGCATGGACTTGGTATCGGTGC
>CAIVND010000092.1 GCA_903907185.1 uncultured Acidimicrobiaceae bacterium | reverse complement strand
CGCACCAAGTGATCTGTTAGTCACTTCAGACCGAGATCTGCAGACGGCTCCGTTCGCCGACTACGTCGCCGTATCCTCTTTCGTGGAGAATCCGGCCTATGACCCGAATAATTTTGTGGCGGGTCACGACGAGTCGGTGCTGCAACTGGCGGCTCAACCGCAGGGCACATCTGCGATCTCGATACTTAATCCAGCAGGTGTGGGCCCGTTCTTATCAACAGTTCACGGCCTCATTGCAGGCTATGGCCTCACCGTACCCGGCAACCCCAACTCATCAGGAATTTTGTATCAAACAAGTGTCTCGAGCTCCACCTATGGCACTGGTGTTATTACGGCGAACGCCTCACCTTCGTATGCCTGCTCGGGGGACTCTGGAGGTCCATTCATTGTGAACCTCGATGGCGGATCAGTGAATGCAGATCCAACGTCGACGAATGGATCGTGGGCGCTCATTGGACTCACGAGCTTCGGAGATACGAACTGTCAGTTCTTCGATGGGTTCACGAATGTTGTGACCGACTATGCGTTCATCGAATCGAACGCCCCAACCGTCACTACTGCACCGATGAACATCTCGGCTCCACAGGTCACTGGCACTCCAGACGTTGGGGCAACACTCGTCTGCAACCCGGGCACATGGACCAACAACCCAAACTTTTCCTACCAGTGGCAGATCGCGGGATCTGCCGGCGGACCGATCGCGGGCGCAACTGCGCCAACCTATGTTCCAGCGCTCACTGACATCGGTCTGTCGGTTCTCTGCGAGGTCCGCGCGACCTCATCGGGAGCGACTGTCTCTGCTGACTCCTCGCTGGTGACGATCT
This sequence comes from uncultured Acidimicrobiaceae bacterium, assembly GCA_903907185.1. Lineage (GTDB taxonomy): Bacteria > Actinomycetota > Acidimicrobiia > Acidimicrobiales > Bog-793 > CAIVND01. Next base: position 1,004 of record CAIVND010000092.1, on the reverse strand, counting down.
CCGCCTCTGTTGCAAGTTCTCCCCTTAATGTTGTTGCGGTTGCTGGAGATAGAAAGGTCACCGTGCGTTTCTCCGCACCGTCGAGCACCGGTGGCGCGGCCGTTACCTCCTATCGAGCCGTCGCATCCCCAGGCGGTAGGAGTGCAGTTGGCACAGCCAGTCCGCTTGTGGTCAAAGGGCTCATCGACGGCAGGCGGTACACATTTTCAGTTACGGCGTTGAACGCCGCGGGATCGGGTGTCTCTTCGGCTGCGACCGCAGAGGTGGAACCGGTCAAAGTGATCCATGCAAGTTCGTTGATCGTCGAGGGCCCAATGAACCTTCGCCTCTCTATTCGGAGTGCGACCGAGAGGGTGGCCTGTGCGGGGAGCATATGCAAAGGGGTCGCGCAGTTGACGACGACCGTCGAGGTGAATCGCGGTGCGCGCCTTGTTGCTGTATCGAAGACTGAGATACTTGCGACAGGATCGTTCTCCATGAGACGAGGTGACGTCGGCGTCATTCAGTTGACCGTCAATAGTCTCGGTCTGAGGACTATCTCCTCACCAAGTGAGCGATCAGCCGTGTTTCGACTTGGGCAATCTCCCGTTGGGAGTAGAGCAACTACGCGTGTCGTGGGGCTCGTCGTTTCACCTCACTGACCGAAACTGAACTCAGTTGACGCGATGATCTGCCTGCGGCATGAAGATGCTGACGGAGAGTTATCTCGTTCGAAGGAGCGCCGCATAGAGGGTGAGTCCCGGGCCAAAGGCAAGCGCGACGATGTTGCGTCCTGGCTCTTTTCCGATCTGCTGGTTGATCGCGTCGAGGACGAGAAGGACCGTTGCAGACGAGCAGTTCCCGTGTTCAGCGAGCACAGCACGAGAGGTGGAGAGGTCTTCGTCAACAAGGCCGAGTTGGCTCCCGATCTCATCGATGATGCGAGGTCCCCCAGGATGAATCGCCCAGGCATCGATCTCATCTTTTGTGAGGTTGTTCCGAGACAGGAGGTCTTCGGTGAGCGG
>CAIVND010000091.1 GCA_903907185.1 uncultured Acidimicrobiaceae bacterium | reverse complement strand
GATTCAAGTAATTTGTCTCCACCATCAGCTAGAGCAAATGAATAGATTTCACCAGAAGCTGTGGAGACGAGCGTCGCGGCATCGGTGGGCATCACGGGAAGGGTGATACTCCGAGAGTTCGAGGTAAATTTGACGATCCCATGTAGCAGCCGCCTCTCCCGGTAGAGCAGCCAAACGCCGCCGGTGTCGATGCCGCCGATCGCGGAGATGTGAGCGTCGTTTGGCGCGATGCCAACGGTATTGAGATTCGCGCCTGTTGGCGTCAGTGTGAGGAGAGAAAGAAGCATCTGTTTCCCGTTGTTGCTCGCAACGAGACCGCAGACTTGGACGCCACAGCTACTCAGTGAAAGAACCGATATGACATCTTTCGGTGTGCCTGTGTGAAGATTCAAGAGACGATTCCAGTGTCCCTTGCTATAGCGGAAGAGTCCAACAATTCCCGGCTTGGCACATGCCGCGCCGATGATCGGCGAACCATCTTGGTCAAATGTCACCGAGGTGATGGCGGTAGGCGAACAGGACCGAAAGGCCGGCTGGATTTGAACGGCATTCAAGGTGTCAAGAGTGCGCCATCTGGCACTTGAGGCTGTTCGCTCGATGATGCTTGTTTTCTTGGCGTTGATGCTCACTGCGATGAGTCGGTCTCCCAATTGGCTGAGTCGGGAGATCGAGCCAGAGATTGGAGTGGTGACCTGCCACTTCTTGGCCCCAGAGTTTGGGGCGAGGAGTATAGGAGTGAAGGCGAGGTCGATCGACGGTCGAACCGCCACAGCGAACGATGGATCATCGATGTTGCCAAGAAGAATGCCACCGTTTGTAGCAACGCCTGTGGCGATGGATTCATTGGTTATCGACCCGCTCGCATCGGCAAAGTGGAAGATCTGCCAGAAGGTGTTCGTCGAGTCATCAAGGTGTCCCATTGGCAGCGTCAGCCAACCTGTTGTTCCTGCTGTAGCGCTTGTGGCATAGATCGATGGCGTCCACGCCGGAGTGGATGATGCGCTGGTTTGGGCAGATATTGGATGGGCGAAGAATGCCAATGCTCCCATGACGATGGATGTCAGCTGGATGGGTCGACGTACAAGGTTCATTTCGAGACCCGATCGATAGTGGATAACAGGATCGTCGCGAAGGAGGACTGCGTGATATCAGTCCCTTCGCCTGGATCGGAGTTGATGACGTATCTGATCCTGCCGTCGGATCCGATGATGTAGAAGATGTCGCTGTGTGACACCATCGAACCGTTCCTTACTGTTGAGACCTCCACGCCGTAGTGGGTCCAGAGACCTTGTAGATCGGAAAGCGACCCGGTGAGAAAATGCCAGTTCGACAGGTGGTTGAGACCCTCCTGTTGAGAGAATGCCTGACTGTAACTCTGTGCCCGATAGATCGGATTCGCATCGATTGCAACGAAGGCAACATTCTTAGCCGAACCTCCAAGCTCGAGATCGGCCCTGCGAAGCTCCTGGGCAATAATTGGGCAGTCTGATACACAAACAGGATCGAGAAAGGTAAGGACGACCGTCTTACCCCGAAGTGTGTCAAGCGATACCTGGCGGCCCGCCTGATCAGTAAGTGAGAACGGAGCGGCGGGGCTATTCCAGGCGATCGGTGCTCCATCTACGGACTCCGCAATGATGGGGTCCGCCGATCGATTCAATGAGGCGCTGGCGATCGGAATGGCTCCAAACAGCGTCACGAAGAGAGCACCTGCAGCTCCAAAGCTGCGAAGTGAGCGAGTCGGCTCCCGTTCGACGAAGTCCACAATTCGAGAGACCGACACTCTCAACGGTCGCGGTGAGAGTGGCACAATTTCGGTGTTCGTCTCGGCAAGATGTGACAGCGCGAGGTAACCCCCCAACGTCAAAGTAGCGATCGGAAGCATTGAATTAGGGTCAGTTGCAATTCCACCAAAGACCCCGAGATCCTGTATAAACACCCATACTGCGCCACAGAGCAAAAGGTTAAAGATGACAAAGGGGAGCAGAGGAAGATGGCCAAACAGCGATCTAGTTCGTCCGCCTTTGCGCGCAGCAGAAAGATAGGAGAGTCCAAGAACGATGAGCGAGACACTTACTACAAGATTGATCACAGGCCCGAGCGAGGAGTCGATACTGACAAATCTCCGGACCGCCTGTTGAAGGGGGTGAGGTTGACTGATCGTTGCCATCGACTGGACCATCTGGACCAGCGAACCCGGCCCCGACGAGGCCGTGCGGCCACCCTGCCAAAATCCTCTTCCAGGCAATGCTTGTACCACCCCCATGAGAAGTGTGAAAGCGCCCAAGCCGCGAAGTGTCCAGAGTCCGATCGTTGCTTTCGTCCACTGCGTCTCGGGAAGGGCGATCAAGATTCCAGCAACGAGATAGAAAACCACTGCTCCGGGAGCGCCAAAGAGCCAGGAGAGTCCGGGTGCAAAGATCCCGCCAAAACTCTCGCCAAAGGACCAGACCGTCAAACTCCACAGAACACTGACTAATCCAGCTGCTTGAGACCAAATCCCGCGGTTTGCGATGAGCAACCACAGACCGATACCGATCTGAATCCACACTGAGGCGGTGGCTGCAGTAATTGGGTGTCGATTCCAAATCGTGACGCCAACTTCGACGAGGTCCTGGACCCAACGAGGAGAGGTCGCCGACGATTGCTTTATGGCATCATTCGCAAGGCTTGAGGGCATCGCCGTCTGTAGCTGTAACAGTCCGTCAAGTAACCAAAGGCCGCCAAAGGCGAGACGGATAAAACGACGGGCAGGAGCCTCGGAGAAGGCTGGAATCACAGGTAGATCGTGTCTCTGCCCGTTGAGGGCGTCTCGGCGAAGTTGGAGGACGCGGATCAAATTCCAAATGATCGTGAGGACAGCGAAGAGGGCAAGGATGATCACCCACTGGTGCAAAAGGGCGCTTTGGAAGGCAGAGACGATGGATGAGCCATTACTAGATCCCCCTCCCATTCCAGTCATCGTTCGCTCCTTATCAGTTCGAATGAGCAGGGCTCAACGACACCGGACAGTAATTGGTCGTTACG
>CAIVND010000090.1 GCA_903907185.1 uncultured Acidimicrobiaceae bacterium | reverse complement strand
CTGCCATGTCGATGAGTGTAGAGCCTCTCGCTGTGTTGACCTAGCGTGGAGAGATGGAGGAGCAATCACTGATCGAAACCCTTCAGGGCTGTTGTGTTGAGATCGCACAGGCGCTTGAAGGACTCACCGATTGGGGCCTTGCTGGCACCCGAGCTGGTCAGTATCGATCCGACATTGTTGCCGATCAGATCGGTGTCGGCTACCTCCTCGATCATGGCTTCGGGGTGCTCTCGGAGGAGAGCGGCGTGCATGAGCCTGACCGTTCACTCTTCGCAGTGATCGACCCCATCGATGGTTCGACCAACGCCTCCCGGGCCCTTCCGTGGTTCGCGACAAGTATCTGTGTTCTCGACCAGGAGGGTCCACTCGCTGCTGTTGTCATCAACCAGTCAACGAAGGCGAGTTACTGCGCGTCGCGTGGCGGTGGTGCCTTTCGAGATGGCAGATCGATCTCGCCAAGTGCTGTGCGTCACCTCAATGAGGCAATCGTTGGACTCTCGGGCTTTCCGCCCCGTCACCTTGGTTGGAATCAATACCGCGCGCTGGGGGCGATCGCGCTTGATCTGTGTGCAGTTGCTGAGGGAGCACTCGACGGTTACCTCGACTGTGTCGACGCGGCGCATGGTCCATGGGACTATCTTGCGGGGATGCTGATCTGCCAGGAGGCGGGAGCTTTCGTGAGCGAGGTTGCTGGTCGCGAGCTCGTTGCGCGTGCTCACGCCGATCGGCGTAGTCCCGTAGCCGCTGGAACGAAACAGCTGATTGATGAACTAGTCAATGCCCACCGAGAGTCAAAGAGCAGATGAGGTTCGAAGGGAAGCGATGACAGATCTGTCACAGCCATTTGAGAGCCTTCTTCTTCTGCAGGAGGAGGATCTGCATAAAGATCAACTGCGCCACCGGATCGAGCACCATCCCACCATGGCGCTGATCAAGGCACTCCACGAACAGTCGGTCGGAATCGATCGGTCGACCGTTCAGATCCGCCTCGAGCACGCTGAGTATTCAAATCGTCAGCAGTTAATCGAACGTGAGGTTGTCGATATTGACCGACGTATCGGCGAGATCGATGATCGTCTGCGCAACGACGCGAGTGGCTCATTTCGCGATCAGACGGCGATGTCGAACGAGATGAATGCACTTGTCACTCGAAAACGCTTACTCGAAGACGAAGAGCTGGAGCTGATGGAGTCACTTGAGCCGCTTGATCTCCAGCTCGAGTCGGTGAGATCGGATCAGGCAGATCTACATGATCGAGCCCTTGTGCTTCAACGTGAGATGGCAAGCGAGCAGGAACAGCTCAAGGTTGAACTCGCTGGAGTGCTCGCGAAGCGAGATGTACTCGCGAGTCAGGTAGTGCCGTCACTACTTGCCGAGTACGAGAAGCTGCGATCCCACCTCGGCGGGATCGGGGCAGCGCGATTGGTGCACGGGATCTGTTCGGGTTGCAATCTTGCGCTTTCGGCGACCGAGATCGGGCGACTGGGAAAAGCGGAGCCTACGGCCATCGTGCACTGTGAGCAGTGCGGCAGGATCCTTATCCCCTAGTTGGATCTGGCCGATTGTGCCGGTGAGCAGCAGTGTCCATGCATTAACGAATGCGGATGGATCGCTCGCTAGTGTTGTGGGCCAGGTCCAAGACCGGCCCGGGGTGGGCGACCAGTAATGGTAAGCGAGCTGAGGAGATAGCGGTGGAGCAACGCGAGTTAGGAAACTCTGGAGTTGAGCTTCCAATAGTTGGTTTTGGTTGTGGTCCAAATGCACAGCTGATGGTCGGCGATGACGAGGAACTTCGCCTCGAGACGATTCAGCTCGCGATGGACAGTGGGATTACCTATTTCGACACGGCCTATGCCTATGGGTGGGGAATCTCAGAGACCAACCTTGGTCGGGCGCTCAAAGAGCTTGGCATCCATCCATCGATCTCCACGAAGTTCTGTCTCCAGCCAGAGGACCTGAAAGATCCTCGCTCTGCGGTATTGAAGGGATTCGAGGAGAATTTGGAGCGACTCGGTGTTGAGAGTGTCGATGTCTTGTTGTCGCACAATCGGATTGCACTCCATCACGAAGACGGAGAGATTCTTAACGTTGGGGCGCTCCTCGATCTCAATGATGTCTTTGGCAAAAATGGCGTCGCGGTAGCTCTTCAGGAGCTGATGGAGGCAAAGGTCATCCGTACCACGGGGTTCACCTCCTACGGTGGTGACCCAGCGGCAGTTTCTGAGGCGCTTGGATCGGGAGTCTTTGGTTCGATCAACGCCTCCTTCTCACTGCTCAACCCCTCAGCGGGTGTGACCGTTCCCGAGGGATACGAGGACAAGGACTTCAAAAAGGTGATCTCGACGGCCCAGGAGAACAACGTAGGTGTCATGGCGATCCAGGTTCTTGGACGGGGCATTCTTGCGGCGGATCCGACCGATGACGCGCGGATCAACCGTCTGCGTGCATTCGCCGCAGCACATGATGAGTCGATGGTGTCGACGGCGATCCGGTACGTCACTACGAAGCCTGGCGTGACCACCGCAATCTTGGGACTCTCGCAACCTCAACATGTCCAGGACGCCGTCGATGCGATCGCTCGTGGTCACTACAGCGATGCCGAGATGGATGAACTTGAGGCAGCCGCACTCTCATAGCGCAAACAGTTTGTTTAGGGCCAGCTACTGAACGGGGGAAAAGGTGAGCGGAGCAGAGGTGGATCTCGACGATCCAATTGCAGCAGTTGTTGCTGCCTGTCATGTCCTGGGTGACAACGAACTGGGTGACATGGTGTGGGGACATGTATCAGTGCGTGATCCCGATGGACGGGGTGTGTGGATGAAAGCACATCTGTATGGCTTTGAGGAGATCGAGCGAGAGAATGTACTTCTCATCTCCTTCGATGGCGAGGTCCTCGAGGGCGGTGGGCGACGTCACGGCGAGTATCCGATTCACACCGAGATCATGCGCGCTCGACCAGATGTCAACTGTGTGGTTCACACGCACCCTTTTCATGCAGTTGCGTTCGCAGCGACACAGCGTCCGTTGCTTCCGATCTCCCATGACGGGACGGTCTTTAGTCCACCTGACATTCCGCGTTTTACCCGTACAGGCGATCTCATCGTGACACGTGAGCTTGGCGAAGACCTTGCCCGCACGCTCGGTGATCGTCCCGCGGCACTTATCCCTCATCATGGGGTTGCCGTTGCTGGAGCAAACGTGCCCGCGGCCATCATGTCGACGGTGCTCCTTGAGCGCGCCTGTGCAAGCATGCTGGCAGCCGGTGAGGTGAAGACCTGGTCATCTGATGAGGAGGCGCTTGCAAAGCGTGAGCGTTGTTGGTCTCAGCCGCTCTTCGATATGGGCTGGAACTACCTCGTTCGAAAAGCCGAGAGGAACCGGTAATCAGATGGTCGGAGCAGATCATGGCGCTTGAACTTCGCAATACACCACCCTCGTCGTCGCGGACACTCGGCGAACCCTCCGAGCGTCATCAAGCGATGATCGATGGCTGTAACGAGCAGCTGCGTGAGCCAGTAACTGGAGTGAGAACTTCGAATGGCGTAATCGAAGGTCTCTTTCCACTGGTCTCGACGGGACTTGACCTCACGAGCGCGCTAGTGGCGCAAGATCGCTTCATTTGCTCCCTCAACGCTGACGAGATCACATCGGTCCGTTTTCCTATCGATAGTGATGAGTGGCGTCGCTGGAGCAACATCCACCGCTTCCTTCTTCGTCACGGACTCCTTCTCGATGAACTCAACAGCGACCAACGTGAGTTGGCGCTCGCGATTGTTAGCGATGTGTTGAGTCCCGGTGGTTTGAGCGAGAGCCGCGGAGTTATGCAGCTCAACGAGACAATTCAAGAGATCTCAGAACGCTTCGATCAGAATGGCTTTCCCGAGTTTGGTGAGTGGATGTACTGGATCTCCTTGATGGGTGAGGCGTCGCCCACGGAGCCGTGGGGATGGCAGTTCGATGGTCATCACCTCAACATCAACTGTTTCATCGTGAACGACCAGATCGTCGTCACGCCATTTTTCTTGGGCTCCGAGCCACTCGAGGCCGATATCGGAAAGTATGCCGGGGTAAAGATCCTCGATCGTGAGGAGCGCGTGGCACTCGAGCTCATCGGCGCGCTAAACGACGAGCAGCGCGATATTGCGGTGGTCTCCGCGACGATGCCTCCAGGACTCTTTACTGGGGCGTTTCGCGACAACGCGGTCCTCGACTACGAGGGCATCAGCTACGGAGCGCTCTCGAGTGAACAGCAGCGTCGGCTACTTGAGTTGATCGAGGTCTATGTCGGCCGGCTACGTTCTGACATTGCGAAGATCAAGATGGATGAGGTCCGCCAACACCTTGGCGATACGTACTTTTCCTGGATGGGTGGGACCACAACAGAGGATGTCTTTTACTACCGAGTGCACTCGCCGGTCATCCTCCTTGAGTTCGATCACGAGGCAGGCATTGTCTTCCAGGGCGCAGAGCCCATGAAGTCACATATTCACACGATGATGCGAACTCCGAACGGGAACGACTACGGCAAGGACTATCTTCGCCAACACCGAGAGCAACATCCCCACCACGCCTAGCTAGCTAGGCGTGGTGTATTGGTGGCGACGGATCAGAACTTAGTGGCTTGTAACCTCTGCGGATTTCGTCGTAGCGACGGCATGGTGATCGTCAACTCGCTGCATCAGGCTCAGCACATCGTCGAGCAGCGGTCCATGGCGATCCGCGTCATCACGCCAGTAGCCCTTATGGAGAAGGGCGCGTGATCCACCCCATCGTGGACCGCGAAACTCACCCGACGCGATCTTTGGTGAACCCTCGAGGACATCACCGATCTCCTCGCGGCTCCGAAAGACGTTCATCGGGTCGCCTCCGCGCTCAACGATGGTGATCTGCTCATCGAGCATCTCGCGAAAGTCGATAATTGCAAGGTCGGTTGCACCAAGGTGCTCCTTCGAACGGTCAACTACCGGCCCCTGAGACCACCAAGCCACCATGTCCTGTGCGAGGACAAAGTCGAGGATCGGTTTGCCCTCCTCATCAGCGATGGGAATGTCGTAGTAAGGCACAACTTCAGGTGGATTGATCTCTACTCCATCTGGTGCGGTGTAGATGTCATAGACATAGTGCATCGTGTGCGTGTCATCCATCGGCACTCGAAACTGCATCTCGAAGCGGATGCCTGCTCCGCCGACGCGAGCGATGTTTGGGAAGATCATGTAGGAGTGCCAACGCTCCTGATAGGCATCGGCTCCTCGTTCAGGCGTGTAGACCATCGCCTTTTGAACTCCGCGCTCGTCACGCTTTGCGATCACATGGTCAAAGCCCTTCACGCCAGCGATCGAGGTCCATGCGCGGTGAGTTGAGGGATCAGAGGCTCGCTCTTCGATCAGTCCATCACGTTCAAGGATGTATTTGAAGAAGTGTCCGTGCAGATAGATGCTGTGTACCGGATCAGAGGCGTTCTCCTGACACTGAAGCCAGTTGCAGGGAATAATTGTCTGGCCAATTTGACGGAGCGAGTTTGGCTGAACCAGTACATCCCAGGGAGGAAGGATTGGAGGCTCGCCGCCACCGAGGTAGGCAAAGACCAGTCCACCCATCTCCTGGACGGGATAGCCACCGATGTTGACGCGATTCTTGAGCACCGAGTTTGGCGATTCGAGCGGTGTGCCGACACACTGGCCACTCTCGTCATAACACCAGCCGTGATAGGGGCAACGCAGACCATTCTCGGCAGGGATGCCAAAGATCATGTTGACGAGTCGATGACCACAGTTCTTTCCGATAAGACCGATCGTTCCGGAGAGATCGCGGTAACAGACGAGGTCCTCACCAAGAAGTCGAACCTCTTGCACGGGATTCTCATCGAGCTTTCCAACCGGAAGGATGGGATGCCAATAGCGGCGCATAAGCTCGCCACCGGGAGTGCCCTTGCTGACCTGTGTCAGCCGTTCGTTGTGCTCGATGGTTGTCATCAACGCCCCCT
>CAIVND010000089.1 GCA_903907185.1 uncultured Acidimicrobiaceae bacterium | reverse complement strand
GTCGAGGTGAGGGACGCAAGACCGAAGAGAGAACCGTAACGGTCGAGGTGCCAGCGGGCGTCGATGTAGGGACAACGCTGCGGATTACTGGGTCGGGTGCGGCGCCACCACGGGGCGGGATCGCCGGCGATCTTTACGTTCATCTGCGCGTTGGTGCCAGTGACGTCTACGAACGTGATGGTGCCGATCTGCTGATGAATCTCCACATTGCCTTTACTCAGGCGGCACTTGGCACAGAGATCAACGTTGAGACGCTTGATGGCGAAGAGACGATCGAGGTCTCCCCCGGCACTCAGTCAGGAAAGATCTACCGACTTCGCGGTAAGGGAGTACCGCATCTGCGAAGTCGAGGCCGTGGCGACCTGCACATACGGATTGAGGTTGATACGCCGACCCATCTCAATAAGGAGCAGGAGCAGCTTCTGCGTGATCTTGCGGAGATGCGCGATGAGGCGGTGCATGAGAGCGGTCTCTTCTCTCGACTCCGTACTAGCCGTTCGTCGTGACTCAGTCTGGCGATGCTCGCCATCTTCTCGATGAGCGACTTCGCCGAGTTGATGCCCTCTTCTTCGTGGATGAGCTCGCTGCTCCCCGCCTCTGCGACGATGATCTGCACCATCTTCTGAGCGTTCTTCGGCCCCGCGTCGGATCAGTGATTGGTTTGAGCGATGGAAATGGTTCATGGTGCACAGAGAGGATCACGGCACTTCCAACTCGGCAGCGACGTAGTTCCATGCGGCCGTCGGACACCGCGCAGGGTCTTGAGTTTGCTCAGTTAGATGGGGTCGTGACACAGACTCGTGAGGATCCCGAACTTACTGTTGCCTTCGCGATGCCAAAGGGTGATCGGATGGATCTCATCGTTCAAAAACTGACAGAGATCGGTATCGACAACATTGTGCCATTGATCACGAAGAGGACAGTCGTCCGGCTCGATGAGCGTGAGGGAACAAGAAGGAGGGATCGGCTAAACAAGATTGCTCGTGAGGCTTGTTCTCAGGCGCGACGTCTGTTTCTGCCAGCGATTCATGAGCCGCAGTCGCTTGAGCAGTTCTTGCGTGGTGCCCCGATCGGGATCGCCTTCGCAGAGCCAGGAGGGTCTTCGCTTGGGAGTGAGGTGCGTGGACTCGTTGTCGGTCCAGAGGGTGGATGGGAGCCCGATGAACTGTCTGGAGAATTTCCAAAAGTTGGGTTCGGTTCGACGGTGCTTCGCGTCGAAACTGCAGCGATCGCAGCGGGAGCACTCCTTAGCGCAGTTCGAGCCAACGTCGTGCAGCATGGATGAGATCTCCGCTCTTGGCGAGATCGACCTCAAGGCAGTTGCCGGTGGATTCGGACTGTATGTGCACATCCCCTTTTGCACCACCCGCTGTGACTACTGTGCGTTTGCAACTTGGACCGATCGGGAGAACATGATCGATGACTATGTCAAGTTGCTTTGCTCTGAGATCTACCGAGCTCGTCGCGAAGAGTACTGGCGTAACCCCGAGACCGTGTTTCTCGGTGGCGGGACTCCCTCTCTTCTCAACGTTGATCAGGTTGAAATGATCCTTGAAGCCGCACAGCCATCATCAAGTGCAGAGATCACTATCGAATGTAATCCGGAGTCGACGACTAGCCACTTTGTTCGAGGAATAGCGCGACTTGGAGTCAATCGGATCTCCTTGGGTGTCCAGTCTCGTAAGGAACACGTTCTGCACGGGCTCGGTCGTACGAGTCATGACGGTGCACTTGAGCGTGCATTAGACGCACTTTGCTCAGCTGGAATTGCAAACTACAACGTCGACTTGATCTATGGAGGTGCCGGGGAGTCGACGCAAGACTTTGTGGAAAGTCTCGTCGAGGTGCTCTCTTTTGAAAGACCTCCCACCCATATCAGTGCCTATGCATTGACAGTTGAGGCGGGGACGCCACTTGCAAAGAGCCAAGATCGTCATCCAGACGATGATCTCCAGGCCGAGCGGTATGAGATTGCCCAGACACTCCTGCATGAATACGGCTATGGATGGTATGAGATCTCGAACTGGGCCCAACAGGGTTTTGCGTGCAGACACAATCTCTCCTGCTGGCTTGGGGGAGAGTATCTCGGTGTTGGCTGTGCCGCGCATTCGCATGTCGCTGGTGAACGTTCAGCGAATGCCTTTTCGATCGACCGCTACATGGAGTTGATCGGTCAAGGTAAGAGTGCGAGGGCAAAGTGCGAACGTTTGATTGGGAGGGAACACAACCAAGAGCTTCTTGAGCTGGCTCTGCGGACTGTGGTTGGCGTACCGATCTCCTGTATCGACGAAAGTGTTTTTAATGATGGTCTCATGGAGCGCGCCGGAGAGCAGGCGGTTCTTACCCTACGAGGCCGGCTACTCGCGAATGAGGTAGCCATGAGGATCGAGGCTCCACTAGAAGAGTCACTGCGATAGTCGTGAAAAGCTGGATCTCGCGAGCGTGAAGCGCCGCGATCAGATCAGACGGGAATCTGGGATGAACCAGATGATCGACACAATGGCATAGCAGCTATAGGAGATCCACGGACTCACGAAGGCAAACGCAACGCCCACCGTGTAGACGAGCAAGGAGATCTTTCCCTTTCGGTCATCGCCGATCGCCGCTGCCACCGCCGAATCTGGAAGATCCGCCCGGATGATTGCGCGGAGTAACGCAGTGAAGTTCAACGCGGCGGCGAGTGCCACAATGCCGTAACACGCTGCGGGCCACGACTCCCGGTAGTACTTCGCCATCCAATCGGTCAGAAAGGGGATGAGGGAGAGCCAAAAGAGCAGAGACAGATTGGCCCACATCACTGCGCTATTTATCCGCCGCGTAGCCCGGAGAAGGTGATGGTGGTTGTTCCAATAGATCGCGAGGAAGACAAAGCTCAAGATATAGACGAGCAGTTCAGGAAGGCGTTGGGCGAGAGCGGAAAACGACCCCCCACTAGGTACTCGCAGTCCGAGCGCCAAGATCGTAATGATTACGGCAAGGACGCCATCGCTAAAGGCCTCGAGTCTGCTCGTTCCGATATCGCTGCGCGTCGAGTTGATCTCTGACTCGTTGCTCATCTGTCCATTGTTGCGCAGATTCGGTACGACGAACCAGATGAGGAAGGCGAAGAGTCACAGCTGTCTAACATGGCAATCCTATGAGTAGATCTCCTGACTGTCTGTTCTGCAAGATCGTGGCTGGTGAGATTCCAGCCGAAATGGTGTACTCCGATGATCTCGTCGTTGCCTTTCGAGATATTGCTCCAGTGGCGCCGACGCACGTGCTTATCGTTCCCCGTCATCACATCGACGATGCTGCCGCTATCGAGCTAACCGATTCGCCAAATCTTGTCGCGTTACTTACTGCGGCACAACATGTCGCAGTAATCGAGAACGTTGCCGACTCCGGTTATCGTTTGGTCTTCAACGTTGGCGATGCCGCCGGGAACACTGTTCCGCACCTTCATCTTCATCTCGTTGGCGGACGAGAACTTGAGTGGCCTCCCGGCTAAGTGGCGCTAGCTGCGTACCTCGGCGACGCAGACATTCAGGCACTCACCGAGACCTTCGACAACTGTTCGCACCCTTGTCCCTGGCTTTAGGTAGATCGGCGGTGTCCTTGCATCGCCAACCCCTCCAGTGGTGCCGGTGGCGATAATGTCCCCTGGCATCAAGGTCGTGAGCTCACTGATGTACTTGACGATCTCAATAGGCCCAAATACCAGTTCATCCGTGCGGTCAAGTTGCATGACCTCGCCATCGATCTCGCAGCGGACCTCAAGGTTCAGACCGAAGTCCACCTCATCTGGGGTCACGAGATACGGACCGACCGGTGTTGTATTTTCGAAGGTCTTTCCCTGGAGCCATTGGAGGGTTCGACGTTGCCAGTCGCGCATCGTGATGTCGTTCAGCGTGCAGAGGCCACCGATCGCCGCCCGAGCTCCAGCGTCATCGACGTGTCGAGCCGGCTTTCCAATGACAACACCGAGCTCAACCTCCCAGTCGGGACGCTCAGCATTGTCGGGCAGGACGATCTCGTCATACGCTCCGATGAGAGCGTTGGTGTACTTGGCGAAAAGTGTCGGGAACTTCGGAAGTTCCTGTGCTCGCTCGAGGATGTGACTCTTGTAGTTGAGTCCCACACAGATGATCTTTGGTGGACGAGAGATGAGAGTGGCAAAGCGTGCATCGGTGATCGCAGTTGAGCTACCACTTTCGTCATACGCTCCAGCTTGCAGGTCACTCTTCGCCAGGAGCTCCCCAACATCAGCTGATCTCAGCCCAATGAGTTGGTCGCCCTCGACTCGTACTGCCTGTGTTCCAGTCTCGGTGTGGATCGTTGCAAAACGCATTCCATCCCCTTTCAAGGGCCGATCACACGGTAGTCCTTGGCCCGGACTACGGCCAAATTGGTCGGTGTGAAAAAGACGGCGCCCTCGCGTTCGCGAGGGCGCCATTGCAGAACTTTGTGCTGCTGTGTTACTTCGCTGCTGCAGCCCCACAGACCGTCTCAATGATCCGCTCAGCGACCTGGTAAGGGTCGATGTTGGCGTTTGGTCGACGATCTTCGATGTAACCCTTCTTGTCGATCGCTACCTGCCACGGGATACGTACTGAGGCGCCACGGTCAGAGGTGCCATAGCTAAAGGTGTGCCACGGGGCGGTCTCATGTGCTCCAGTGAGACGGTCCTTGATGCCTTCGCCGTACACCGCGATGTGCTCTTCGACCTTGGTGCCGAGTGCTTCACAGGCTGCGATGATCGCATCCCATCCGGCACGAGTTGCGTTGGTCGAGAAGTTGGTGTGTGCGCCAGCTCCATTCCAATCACCTTTGATTGGCTTTGCATCGAAGCTGACCGAGATTCCGTAGTCTTCGCCAAGACGCTCGAGCAACCAGCGAGCTACCCAGAGGTGATCACCGATCTCCGGAACGGTACAGACACCGATCTGAAACTCCCACTGACCCTTCATGACCTCTGCGTTGGTACCCTCAATCTTGAGACCAGCATCGATACAGGCTTGGGTGTGTCGCTCAATGAGCGGACGGACGTACCCGACGTTATCGAAACCGACGGCACAGTAGTAAGGCCCCTGAGGTCCAGGGAATCCCTCCTCAGGCCAGGCATAGGGACGCCCATCTTTGAAGAGGGTGTACTCCTGTTCGATGCCAAACATTGGTTCCGACGATGCGTACTTCTCTGCCGTTGCGACGCAGCTCGCCCGAGTATTGCTCGGGTGTGGTGAGCGGTCTGGGAGGAGAACTTCGCAGAGTACGAGGATGTTGTCACCGCCACGAATTGGGTCAGGACATTGGAATACGGCGTTGAGGACACAGTCCGAGTTATCTCCTGGTGCTTGGTTCGTACTTGAACCATCAAAGCCCCAGATCGGAGGTGTCTTTCCGTCCGCAAGAATGCGGGTCTTGCTGCGAAGTTGGGGAAACGGCTTTGTCCCGTCAATCCAGATGTATTCAGCTTGGTAGCTCACGTACCTCTCCTACCTCTCCTACGGTCTCGGAAGCACTCTGGCTCATCAGGGTGCTTGCTGCACTTCGATAATGATCACCGGCTTGCTAAGGCAAAGAATTTTTGCACACCGGGCATTTCAACTCTACGCCTCAAACGTGAATTGTAGATGAAGTGGATTCCCGTCTAATGATGGGTCGTGCAAACGACCGGCGATCAAGAAGTTAGGGTCGTCCCGCCCCATAGGCGCCGCCCCAAACGGAGGTGACCGCAACCGGTTGACCAAAGTTGATTGCCTGTACGGCCTGACCACCGCCGATGTACATGATCACGTGATAGATGTAACCACCCGAGGCATAAAAGACCAGGTCTCCTGGCTGAAGGTCAGAGAGTGAGACATGGGGGATTGAGTCATATTGCGCCTGCGCTGAGTGGGGAAGATTCACGCCAGCTCGTCCCCAGGCCCACATCGTGAGCCCGGAGCAGTCAAAGCCTGCGCCCGGAGTGGCTCCACCCCAGATGTAGGGGACACCAGTCTGTGAGCGAGCCGCTGCAACCGCTGATCCACCAGCGGAGGATGATGCGGTTGTATTCACTGATGGATTTGGTGTGTTCGCGGAGGCCGCCGCTGCCTGCTGAGCCTGGGCAGCTGCTGCCTTTGCGGCGGCTGCCTGTTGAGCTGCCTCTTGCGCAGCGATATAGGGAGCGAGCTGCGAATTCACCTGAGAGAGTTGCGCCGTGAGTTCGGCTTGAACGCTCGCAGCAGCGTCACTTGCAGAGCTCATGACATTGCTCGCCTGTTGAGCTTGAGATTGCTCGGTCGCAAGCGCGAGCGCCTTCATGTCAAGACGGTGTTGGCCAACCTGGAGAGCGCTAATCGAAGTGTTGATATCGCCGGTTGCGACGTCGAGATAGGTCTGACGAAGGGGAAGAGCATTTGGATCTCCATTCGGCACAAAAGCCGCCTGGGTCCCACCGTTGACATAGGAGTAGATCGCCTCGCGTGCAATGGCACGGTGATCCTTTGAGATCTTTTTTTGCATCGATGCGATGGCTGCCTTTGCCTCCGCGATCTTGAGGGCGAGCGAATTCGCGCGGATGTGGGCCTGGTTCGACTCCTCGGAAAGAATTCCAAGCTTGACGTTGGCCGCGTCTACCTTTGCGGCGATCGCTGCGGCCTTGGCTTTTAACGTACCGATAGTGTCAGCACCAGCGGTATTTGGGAGCGCGACTCCGAGGCTGATAAGAGAGCTCAGTACCGGCACGCTCAATGATCTAAGCCACCAGGACCCGCGAAGCCCTCTCGCCGAGGAACAAACAGTTGGGCGAAACACAGTGTGCAGACCGTACCGGCCTGAGCAATTGAATGCAAGGAGCGTCCATTTCGCCTGCTTGTCGCATCGCTACTAGCGTCATTATTGCGTTACAAAATGACGTTGCACCAAATTATCTACTCCTTACATGTATTTAGCAGTTGAAAGGAATTGGAAATGTCTACCTCGAGAGAGTCCACTCCGGAAGTCACTGTTGACTATCGCGTTGAACACGATTCCATGGGCGATGTTCAGGTACCGATCAATGCTCGATGGGGTGCACAGACACAACGCGCAGTTGAGAATTTTCCAATCTCAGGACGGACAGTTGAACCGTCGCTGATCGCAGCGCTCGCGATGATCAAAGGCCAAGCAGCAAAGGTGAACGGTGAAAATGGCACCATCGAACCTGATGTTGCACAGGCGATCATCGCCGCCGCTGATGAGGTTGCCTCGGGGATGTGGCTCGATGAGTTTCCAATCGATGTGTATCAGACGGGCTCCGGTACATCAACCAACATGAACATGAACGAGGTGCTTGCTCATCTCGCTGGTGAGCGACTCGGTCGAGCAGTCAAACCAAATGATGAGGTGAACGCTGCACAGTCTTCCAATGATGTTTTTCCTTCGGCGATTCACCTCGCTGCTGCTCGTGAGATTACCGATGATCTGATTCCCTCCCTTTCACATCTCGCGGTTGCTCTCCGAACGAAATCTGCACTGTGGGTCGAGGTAGTGAAGTCGGGCCGGACACATCTCATGGATGCAACACCAGTCACGCTTGGTCAGGAGTTTGGTGGCTACAGCGCCGCGGTCGAGCATGGCATCGAGCGTTTGGAATCAAGTCTTGGTCGTATCGGTGAACTCCCGCTTGGAGGAACTGCAGTTGGTACAGGAATCAACGCGCCAAAGGATTTTGCGGGAGCGATCATTGACGGGCTCAAAGAGTTAACAGGTTTGGCACTTTGTGAGGCTCGGGATCACTTTGAGGCCCAGGGCGCGCGCGATGCCCTTGTTGAGGCCTCAGGAATGTTGCGAACGATTGCGCTCTCGTTGTACAAGATCGCAAATGATCTTCGTTGGATGTCTTCGGGACCTCGATGTGGTCTTGGAGAGATCCATCTGCCCGACCTCCAACCGGGATCGTCGATCATGCCAGGCAAGGTAAATCCGGTGGTACCTGAGGCGGTCTGTCAGGTTGTGGCTCAGGTCATCGGAAATGACGCTGCGGTTGCGTTTGGAGGATCTGCGGGAAACTTCGAGCTGAACGTGATGCTTCCCGTAATTGGTCGCAACCTGCTTGAGTCGATCCGTCTCATCGCGTCCGTCAGTCGAGCGCTGGCTGACAAATGCGTCGATGGTATCGAGGCAGATATCGAACGGTGCCGCAGCTATGCACTCTCGTCGCCATCGATTGCAACTTCACTTAATCCGTATATCGGCTACGAAAACGCGGCCAAGGTTGTCAAGATTTCGCTTGCTGAGAATAAAGATCTGCGCTCGGTTGTACTGGAGATGGGACTGTTGAGTGAGGATGAAGTTGACCGCGCTCTTGACGTGCTCGCAATGACCAAAGGCGGAATCATCGGCTAGCTCCTTGACGAGCTCTATCAGTCGACGTTGGCGGCAACTACCCTGAGGGTTATGCATCCAATAGAGCGGTTGCGATACGTGGCCCGCGCCGGTGAGATCGACGCAGCCGAGCTTTGCGTTGAGGCAGCGTACGCCCTCTCTGGTCTTACGCATGATCCACGCGCGCTGGTGCAATCGTGTCGTAGGTTGCTCGAGTTCCATCCCGACTGCGGACCACTTTGGTGGGTGTGCGCGCACATGCTTGAGGCGTCCGATCTTCGGCTGTGTGCGAATGAACTTGTCACACAGCTTGAAGGAGACGCAAGTGGCGAAGAGCTCTTTGCTCTTCCCGCTACTGATGCGGTGATCGTTGCACAATGCTCTCGCCAGATCGTTCGAGCACTCTGTGAGCGCCTCGATATCGGAGTTCGACTCGTTGGTCGACCCAATATGGTCCGTTCTTACCTGCGCTATTTTTCGGACTCGATCGTTGGCGCACAGGGATTTCTTGTCGATGAGATCGATGAGGCCCTTGATCGTGCGTCGGCAGTTGTCGTCGAGGTCCTTGCAGCTGGAGAGGGAAAGTATCTCTTCGATGAGGTTGGTCGAGCACTCGTCGAGCAGGCACGCAAAAGCGAGATTGCGATCTATCTCCTTGCAGGGGTCGGACGTATCCTTCCCCCCGAACTTTTTCATGTGATGTGTGCACGTCAGACGAGATCGCTAAAGAATGATGTTGAATGGTCAACGGAACAAGATGACCGTCAGCGAGCAGGCCTTCCGCCACTAGGTGGTGAGCACTCCGATCAAGATGGCTCCAACGATAAGGGGCAGTTGGTCGTCGGAGATTTCCCCCATCTTTTGATCACCGAGCGCGGAGTTCGCACCCCTGCGGTCGTTTTTCACGACAACCGAGCGGTGTCGCATCAGCGATGTCCAGTCCCTTCGGAGCTGCTCGTTCCCTTTGGGGTTGCGGGCTAATCGATCTTTTGGCGTAGCGAGTTCGACAACTACTCTTGGTGGTGACGAATCCGTCAACGGTGAGAGGGTGAGGTGGAGTGGAACCAGCGGGAGTGGTCACGCGATACCTCGAACTTGGTCTGCGCATTGGGCGCCATATTGAGGGGTTTGTCGATGCTTACTATGGCCCGGCTGCTCTCAGCGATCAGATTGGTGCAGAACCCATCAGCTCGCCGGAGGCACTTCGCACTGAGGCTCGACAACTGATCGGCGCGATCGACGCCCAAGAGCCGTTCGGACTTACGGGACTCGGCACCTCTACAGACGATGGGGGATCCCGCCGGCGTGCCTATCTGCGCGCGCAGGTTGTTGGGCTCGAGATGACGACCCGACTGCTTGGTGGAGAGACCGTCGGATATGCCGATGAGGTCGAAGCCTGTTATGGCGTGCGGCCAACTCGTGTGGACAATGAGGTCATCTTGGGGGCACATCGTGATCTCGATGCCGTCGTTCCAGGCAGCGGTCCCCTCGCAGAACGGCTGATCACCTGGCGTGAGGCGCAGGCGATCGAACCAGACAAACTGGAATCCGCAGTTCGTTCACTGACTGAGGATCTCCGCGCCCGCACCATCGATCTGTTTGGGCTTCCTGGGGGAGAGAACATCAGCTTCGAGTTTGTGACGAACCAGCCCTGGAGTGGCTTCAACTACTACCTCGGTAACCTCTCCTCCCGAGTAGCGATCAACATCGATCTTCCCGTGCTCTCAACCTCACTCGCGCACCTAGTCGCGCACGAAGCGTATCCAGGTCATCACACCGAGCACACCCGCAAAGAAGTTGGTCTCGTTCGCAATCGACGCTTTCTCGAAGAGTCGATCTTTCTGGTGGGAACTCCTCAGTGTCTTCTTGCCGAGGGTCTCGCGGATCTTGGCCTTGAGGTCGTGCTCGGCCGAAGGCCCGAGTCGCTGATTGCAGAGCATTTTGCGCCACTTGGGATCGCCTATGACAAAGATGTGGTCGCGGTTGTCTCCGAGGCGGGACGAGCCCTTGGGGCGGTGCGATCAAATGCCGCGTTCCGACTGCATGAAGATGGTGCTGATCCTGAGGTAGTTATCGAGGAGATGGCTTATTTCGGGCTCCTACCTCGCAACCGGGCAGAGAAATCTGTCGAGTTCTTGCTCGATCCCACGTGGCGTAGCTACATCTCTTGTTATGTCGAAGGTCTGCCGCTGTGCCGCAACTTTGTCAATGGAGACCCGAGTCGCTTTGAGCGTCTCATCACCGACCAGATCATCCCCGCCGATCTACTCTCGGCATAGTCACTAAGGGCAGGGGAGTAGTTCATGTCATCACGCAGTCGTGCACATGCACGCCGTTCCGTCCTTGCAGTTCCAGGATCGAGTGAACGATTTCTGAGCAAGGCACCGCAGCTCGCCTGCGACATGGTGCTGCTCGATCTTGAAGATGCCGTCGCGCCGGAGGAGAAGCCAGCCGCCCGCGCCAAGGTGGCAAACGCTATCGGCAAGTTCGATTGGGGCAACAAGATTGTCGGAGTTCGTCTCAATGCTTTCAGTACTCCGTATACCTTTCGTGACGTCCTCGAGGTAGTGAGCAATGCTGGACCGCGACTTGATATCGTGATGCTTGCCAAGACGGCGAACGCGCAGGAGATCGCTGCCCTTGATCTGATACTGAACCAGATCGAGCTCGAGGCAGGAATCGAACCGGGTCACATTGGTCTAGAAGCGCTCATTGAATCCGCCGATGGACTTGCAAATATTCGAGAGATCGCTGGGTCGTCTCCCCGCCTTGAGGCCCTCGCCTTTGGACCCGGCGATCTTGCTGCGTCACTTGGGATGCCGATGGGAGTTGTAGGAGACACCGTTGCGAACTATCCCGGCGATCACTATCACTCGGTGTGCATGTCGCTTCTTCTCGCGGCGCGTACTCACGGCCTCGCTGTTGTCGATGGTCCCTATCTCGGTCTCGACGATCACGAGCGGCTACGCGAGCTCAGCCAGCGCACCCGTGCGCTCGGTTTCGACGGTAAGTGGGCAATTCATCCGGATCAGATCGAACTGCTAAATGAGATCTACTCTCCAACCGAACAAGAGATCGCCCGTGCTCGAGAGATGTTGAGCGCCCTCGATCTTGCAGCATCAGATGAGGGAAAGGGAGCGATCCGCCATGGTGGCGAGATGTTTGACGAGGTCAATCGTAAGATGGCGCTTTCGATCCTCGCTCGCATACCCCAGAAGGACCCACAAGTTTGATGACCGCGCAGTCGATAGCCGAAGGCGCACGCAGGGTACTCATCGTCGATGATGTTGTCCCCAACGCTGCTGCAGGTTCGGGCTACCCAAGGATGCTGGAGACCATCTCGACGATCCAGGCAGTTCCAAATGTTGAGGTCTCCCTCTTTCCTGTCGTCGATGTTTTCCATGCGGGTACTCGGCCGGTATCGGTTCGTCGATGGACGGGAGAGCTTCCCCTTGAGGTAATTACTGAGGAGCTTGGCCGACATCTGCGACGTGTTGTGCTCGCTGGAAGGGCCTACGACTTAGTCATCATCTCTCGACCACACAACTACCAATTGGTGATCAAGACCATCAAGCGTTATCTGCGAGATGTTCCCGTGATCTACGACGCTGAAGCTCTCTTCTATCGCAGGCTTGAGCGCCAGCTCGATCTTGCAGAGAGCTCTGGGAGGCGATCGCTGCGTCGCGAGATGGAGGCGATGCGTGAGGTCGAGGAGACCATTGCACGGGAGGTAGACGAGCTCGTCTGCGTCTCTCAAGATGAGGCAGAGATCCTTCGACAACTTACCGATCGCCCGGTCATTGTTCACAGTCCACTCCTTCACTCAATGGATTGGACGGAGGCAGGTTTTCAAGATCGGTCGGGAGTGTGTTTCATCGCCGGTTGGTCTGCTGGTGCAAAATCACCGAACGGTGACGGTATGAGATGGTTCGCGCGCGAGGTTTGGCCCCGCGTGCTGGCCCGTCTTCCCGAGGCGGAACTCGAGGTAACGGGGGCAAAAGCTCCGATTGAGGTGCGTCGATTCGCCTGTGAGTCCATCCGATTTATTGGGCGCGTCGACGACCTCAAGGGCTACTACGGGTCACGCCGAGTGGTGATTGTGCCAAATCGCTACGGGGCGGGAGTGAAAAACAAGACGATGGAGGCGCTTCAGGCGGGAGTGCCCGTTGTCTCAACGGTGGTTGGAGCAGAGGGGATGCCGATTCCGGGGTTCACTGACGGTTCCGCTGGTCGACCGGCCTGGTCTCCCTCGTACCTTTTTGTCACTGACGATCCCACGGAGTTTGCCGTGCGGATCGTTGCTCTTCTTCGTGACGAGCAGCTGTGGGAGCAAGAGCGCCAGTTGCTTCGAGCGCAGTGCTCCGCCTGGGAGCGCGAACGTCTCACCAACGTTTGGCCCTCGATCCTCGAGCGCTATCTTCCGTCGAGTTACCACTCTGGCGATCTCTCGGATTCCCGCAATGGATGAGAGCCGTGAGGAGGCTGAGGCTCGCGATCTTCAGATCCGCGAGCTGCTGGAGATTGAGAAGATGCGGAACCTCGAGATTGCCAATCTCGAGCGAGAGCTCGGCCGGATCAAGAAGAAGAAGAACAAACGAATCAAAAAATTGGACTTGGAACTTTGGCATGAGAACAGACGCGCTGATGATCTCGATCGCAAGTGGAACGAACTTGCGATGGAGTACGAGCGGATGCAAGGGGATCTCGATCGCACCGGCCAGGCGCTGATGTCCGTGCAGCAAAAGCTCAGCTACCGCGTGTTTGCCCGGGCGATCTGGATTGCAAAGGGTCGGGCATTTCACGCCATTATCCGTAAGCTCCGCTCGTTGCGAAAGTCCCAAAGTGTTAATGCCGATGATGGACCGTTGATCTTTTGCCAGATCGATGATCCGGTGGTCTCGATCATCATCCTCGCTTGGAAGACAGCCCCGCATCTCAAATCCTGTTTGCACGCGCTATTGAAGAGTGTACGAACCACCTCCTATGAGGTCGTCATGATCTTGAACGAGCCAGCTGACGAGCTCGTTCAGTTTGTCGAGAACGAGACGGTGGGGATCCGGACCGTCACAACCCGGGTGAATGTTGGTTACGGGGGAGCGGTCAATCTTGGTGTAGCACGAGCACGGGGAGAGTTCATCGTTCTTCTCAACGATGACACCGAGGTCACCGAGCAGTGGCTCGAGCCTCTCGTTGAGACAGCGAGACGACGACCGAATGCTGCTGCTGTCGGGTCAACGACGCTTTTTCCTGATGGGACCATCCAGGAGGCGGGAAGTTTGATCTGGGCGGATGGGTCAACGGTCAAAGTTGGTCGTAATCTTTCGGGAGACGACCGCAGCTATGACTTTGAACGTCGCGTTGAACATTGTTCAGGGACTTCGTTGCTTGTTCGCCGTTCAAGTTGGAACAAGATCGACGGGATGGCAGCCGACGCGTACTATCCCGCGTACTACGAAGACACGGACTTTTGCCTTCGGTTGATTGAAGCCGGCGAGGAGGTCTGGTACCAACCTCGTTCCTACATCAGCCACCTCGAGTCAGCGAGCACAAACTCGCTCTATCGGAGCTTCCTCTTTGAGAAGAACCAGGCTGTCTTCTATGACCGATGGGCCAAGCGATTAATAGATAACGTCAAACCCCGCAATTTGGATCTCACCGAGATCAATGATGGCGTTTGGCGAGCGATGGATCGTCCGGTGCGGGTACTCGTTCTCGCAGACGCCGACCGCGAGGCTGTGCCACTGTGCCAGTCGCTGATTGGTGATAGTGCGTCTCATCTTGCGCTACTTTCACCAACGCGTATTGCAAACAATGATGAGCTCTGCGCGATGGGAGTCGCGGTCGTGGACTGGACCGATGACCACTCCCTACAGGAGTTCCTCTTGTCACCCGCCCATGTCTTTGACATTGCCATTAACGGCTGTGCTGATCGTGATAACGAATTACTTCATACCGTTCAGCGGACTCTTCCTTCGCTACCGGTGGCGTTGTTCGCCGACGCCTATCCAGACACCACCAACGTGCAGGTACTCAGCCAGCATTTTTCAAGTGCACCAATTCCGTGGAGTGAGGTTCTTCGTCAGCTGATGAACAGCCGCAACAACAACATTGACAGTGAGGATGAAAAGGTATGAGTGAAGACGACGTCACCGCGCTACGTACACGCCTCGAAGAGCTCGAGGAGCTGCTCGAACTGCGACGCGAAGAGGATGACATCCGAGACACCGAGTTTCGCTCACTTCAGCTTGAGGTTGCGCTAAAGGAGCGATACATCAAGAGACTTGAGCGCATGGGCAATGAGGCATTGGGCCTAAAGGATGTGCATATCCGAAATCTTGAGGCACAGATCGCACATCTCACCGCATCATCAGATGAACAAACTCCTCCCGACTCGACCGAAGGCGCGGATCCCGTAAGAGGTTGACCACAAGCCAAAGGTGTTGCCCGAGCGGGCGCTCTTTCGCGCCACTCTCAAGTCAGACGAACGATTGAGTAGGGTGAACGGAGATCCTTCGATGGTTTTGGTCCCTAAAGCAAAGAGTTTGTAACCCGACAACACGGAGAGTTGATCCCCCTTGAGTACCTACTTCATTGCAGGCGGCGCTGGATTCATTGGTAGCAACATCGTTGAGCGTCTTTTAGCGGATGAAGATGACGCAAAAGTTGTCGTATATGACAATTTTCTCTCGGGACAACGTTGGCATCTCGAGCCATACGCCAATGATGAGCGGTTCACTCTTGTTGAGGGTGACATCGTCGACTCAAAGAAGCTCATGTCCGCAATGGAGGGTGCCGATCACGTCTTTCAACTCGCGGCGAATGCGGACATTGCAGCAGCGGTTAATGATCCAACCGTGGACTACCGACTCGGTACCGTGCTCGTGAATCAGATCATGGAGGCGATGCGCCTAACTGGTGTCCCAAGGATTACTTATACCTCGGGTAGTGGTGTTTATGGTGATCTCGGCGAGCTGGAGGTCGACGAGACCTTTGGACCACTTCGTCCCGTTTCAACCTATGGCGCAAGCAAGCTCGCAGGAGAGACGTTGGTAAGTGCCTACTGCCACATGTTCGATATCGAGGGAGTGGCGTTTCGTTTCGCCAACGTTGTTGGACCGCGCTCGACTCATGGCATTGTCTTTGACTTTGTTCGCAAACTTTTGCGTGACCCTACGAGTCTCGATGTGATGGGCAACGGAACGCAGAGCAAGTCCTACGTCCATGTGTATGACATCCTCGACGCGCTTTTCCTCATGAAATCACGTCGCCAAACTCCCTTTGATGTCTATAACGTGGGAACAGATCAGTACGTGACGGTTACGGAGATCGCTCATCTCGTTATTGAGGTCATGGGTCTGAAAGGTGTTGAGATCATCTACGGCACTGAATCTCGTGGATGGAGGGGTGACGTCCCGATCGTACGGTTCTCATCAAACAAGATTCGCAGCCTTGGGTGGGCTAACTCATGGTCGAGCATGGACGCACTTCGTGATACCGCAGAGCGCAGTCTTGTTGAGGCGCAGCGGCTCCTCTAGACGAGAGGTTCTCTGCAATCAGCTAGTGGCTTCGCGCCCGCAGCATTGCGTCCGTCTCGAGTAGCGCCTCGGGCGTCCCGATGTCGTAGAAACACTTCGTCACCTCGTAGCCAAAGATCTGATGGTCAAGTGACATGACTTTTGAGAGATCAGCGAGGTCGGAGACCTCCTCACCAACAAGGTCGAGCGCACTCGAGTTGAGACCCTCAAGGCCGTAGTCGATCCAGTGCATCTCGTTGGTCTTCGTAAATTTGTCGTAGAGAACGATCTCGTTGTCGCGGAAGACAGCGTTTGGAAGATAGTTGGTACCGGTAGTGCGGAGCACCGTCATCGCTGCGGGAAGTCCGCTCAACTCCCATCTATTAGCGAAATCGGCATAGTCAAGTTGGAGATAGGTGTCGCCGTAGAGAACGAGAAAGTGTTCGCCGAGGAGAGGGCGTGCGCGCCGGAGGGCTCCAAGTGTTCCATCGAGGTCCTTTGAGTCATAGCTGTAGGAGATCTCAATTCCCTCTTGCTCATATCCAATCGCCTCCTCAACCATGTGGCCGAGATAACCAACGCAGAGCACGATCTTCGACGCGCCATGTCTTGCGAGAAGACGGATTTGGTGAGAGAGAAACGGCTCATCTGCGACTTCGAGAAGAGGTTTGGGCGTGTTCTTCGTAAGTTCGCCAAGCCGAGCGCCAAGTCCTCCGGCAAGGATGCATACGGTGGGAAGCACCCGCTTAGATTAGCGGATCAGTTTTTCTTTCATCTTTAAACAAGGCCCTGTGCAACAGCACCGCTGAACTCGAATTCAAAGGGAAGTTCTTGAGCGCCCACCTGAGCCATTGCGTCGCGCGTATGCGTAGGCGACTCTGAGTAGACAAGGAGGAAACCTCCTCCTCCCGCACCGATGAGTTTTCCACCAATGGCACCGTTCTTCAGAGCTAGTTCATACAGACTGTCGATGTGCGGGTTCGCCATGTCTTTTGAACGGCGACGCTTGTTCTGCCAGTGTTCATTCATGAGCTCTGCGTAAGCCACAAGATCGCCAGATTCGAGAAGTTTCCGACTTTCGTATCCCATCTCTTTTGTGCGATGAAGGTTGTCGAGCATCTCGCTATCGTTTGCCCGTGAACGGTTGTTCTGATCAGCGAGGATCTTTGAAGCGGAACGGATCTCGCCGGTATAGAACAACAGCATCTGATTGTGCATCTTCTCAAGTGTCACCTGACTGAGTGAGAGAGGCTCAACGGTGACGCGCCCATCTTGGTGGAAGGTGTATGCACAGATTCCACCGTGCGCGGCTACATATTGGTCCTGTTTCCCCACAGGTTCTTTGAGAAAATCAATTTCGATCTCGCAGGCCTGTTCCGCAAGCTGCGATGGGGTGGTCGCAACATGACGTCCCTGCGATAGCGCCTTAAGGAGCGCAACGGTGAATGAGCCAGATGATCCCATGCCCGTTCCCGCTGGGACATCGGCGATTGAATGAACCTCAAGAGGTTCTCCATTCCAGTATCGGGTTAACGCCTCGCGAAAGATTGGGTGCTTGATGGTATTCGCGTCTTCAACCTCTTCGATCTGCGAATACTTCAGCTGAAAGGTTTTTCTGAACGCCGCGTGAATCATGATGTAGACGTACTGGTTGATTGCGCCTGCGATCAAAAATCCTTCGTGGGCTTCGTAGTAGGAGCGAAGGTCGGTTCCGCCCCCACCGAGTGAGATGCGAAGCGGCGCCTTTGCAAGGATGACACCCATCTCTAGAGTTGGTAGCCCGCAGTGGACGCATCCTGGAAAAACATCTGGACGGTTTCGAGTGAATACTGTGTGAGATCTTTTCCGATGTTGCTCAGCTTTTTCAATAGATCGGGTGTCATGGTGATGATGTGGCACCCGACGCTGTCGGCCTGCAGAAGATTCAGAACCTCGCGTGGGGAGGCCCAGATGCACTCTGCATGCGGCGCGGCTTTCATGATCTCGATCGCCTCTGACATCAATGGAATTGGGTCTACGCCTGCGTCGGCGATTCGTCCCGCGAAGATCGAGAGATATGAGGGAGCTCCGGCCTTTACACACTCGGTAATATCGCGTACCTGCTCAAGCGTGAACATCGCAGTGATGTTGATCTTGACGCCGCTCTCGGAGAGCTCGCGCACTAGCGGCGCTAGTGTCTCGCCTTTGGTGGTAGTGATCGGGATCTTCACATAGACGTTCTCTGCCCAACCGGAGATGAGAAGTGCTTGACGCCGAATCTCCGCGGGGTCATCGGCAAAGACCTCAAAGGAGATCGGCCGATCAGTGATGTGGGCGAGTACCTCTGCAGCAAAGGCCGCATAGTCGCTTACGCCTGCGATTCGCATCAGTGTCGGATTGGTAGTGAATCCAGCGATCCGTTCATCTGCCGCGACCGCCAAAATGCTCGCAAGATCAGCACCATCGGCGAAAAGTTTCGTGTGAATATTTTCTAAGGACATGGTCAACATGCTAATCCACTACCTATTTTTGGCCCTCATATCGTTAACTATGGGGGAAAAGTATTGGGGAATATGCTGAGCGCTATCGGGCCTCGGTCCGGCAACAATGACTAATACTGCAGGTATCCGGGAGTTTTCGGGAGAGCTAGTTCGAAGATGCAAGGATCTTGTCGACCGCCTCGGTAAGCGTGTCAACCTGCATTGAAGCCCGTTCGGGATGCTGTCGTTTGTGGGTATTTTGCTCACCAATGAGCACCGTTCGGGTCCCTGCTGCAATGCCTGCCTCAATGTCGGAGTCGCTGTCTCCGATGATCCACGACTCACCAAGATCAAGGTTGTGTTCTCGGGCCGCATCAATCAACATTCCCGGCCGAGGTTTGCGGCAGTCGCAGTCCATGGTGAGTTCGGCTACCACCCCGTCTGGATGGTGCGGACAGATGCGCCAATCATCGAGCGATGCATCGTTTGATTTGAGAAGGGTGGTGACGAGGCCGTGGATAGCATCCTGTTCTGCGAGGCCGATCGTTCCCTTCGCAGCTGCTGGCTGATTAGTCACCCCGACAAGAAAGTACCCCTCGAAGCGAAGGCGTTTAATGGCGTCGATGGCGTCATTGGTGAGGCTTACATCCTTCACCGAGATTGGACCCTCGGCGAGACCAGTTGTTGGGTCGGGTCGTAGCTCGTTGATGACGCCGTCGCGATCGAGAAATATCGCACGCCGGGAGTTGTTCCCTGTCATCTCACTCTGCTTGAGATTCTGAGCGTTGGCCGATCACCGTGACAAGGGGAGGGAGCACGACGGACTCATCTCCAGGGTTCACCTCGGTCAGCTCTTCGAGATAGTCGGCGATAGGTCCTGGTCCCGCACCAGCGGGTGCCTCGGCCCAAGCATCAAGGAGGGTAAGACCTGCATCGATGACGTATCCCGGAAGCATCGATCCAATATCAGGATGGCGGGCACCGGGCATGCTCATGGGGATACCGCCGATCCGACCAGCACTCGTAATTGGCTCTTGGACAACGACAAAACCTCCAGGTCGGACAGCGCCTGCCATCTTTCGTAGGACAACTTGAGGATCAAAGACATGGAGAAGAAGGAATCTGCAAAAGGCAAGGTCAACAGCCTCCGGAAGTCTGAGGTCCTCGCCCGATTGCGTGAGTGCGATCACCTGCGCCTCCCCAGCACCAGCAGCAGCCTCGGCCACGACATCGCGCGCCTTGGGATCTGAGTCGACCGCGTAGATCCGCCCGTTGATCCCAACCATCGCTGCAAGTGCCACCGAGACGTCGCCGGCACCAGCGCCAACGTCCACACAGCGCCAGCCCTCGGTCAGCCCAAGTCGCTCAAGAGCGGTTGAGAGTGGCCTGCGGTAGACATCGTTTCTGAGTCCAAGTTCGATCACGATGTCACCTTAATTAGTACAAAGGGGCTTCAAGCACGTCAATGGTGTTGTCATCTCCTGCGCAACACCTATTAACGTACTTTCTATGCGAGTAACGATGTTGTTGTGTGATTCCGCTCAGGTAGCAGAGGGAAAACTTTACGTACTCGGCGGTGGTTGGAGCATGATCGGGCCAGATCCTGCGCCTTCGGCCATTGCTATGAAGATCGATGTTGACTGGAACGATGCCGATCGCCCTCATCATCTTGAACTCTTCCTCGTTGACGCAGATGGCCAGCCGGTGAGTTTTGAAACACCCGAGGGAACACACCCTATGGAATTCCGTGCAGACTTTTCGGTTCCCCGACCCGATGCGGTGCCGCCGGGTAGTCCGATTGATTTCGCCTTCGCGCTTAATCTTCCGCCACTTCCTTTGCTGCCAAACAGTCGTTACACCTGGCGCCTAATGATCGATGGTGAGGCCGAGGAGAGTTGGATTCTCGCATTCTCAACCCGGCCTGCAAACGAGGAGTAGAGGGCAGAGTTTGGCCCGCCCGATAGAGCCCGCCACAGCTATTTTGCATCGAGCGATGGTCGATGAGATCTTTCGCTGGTGGCCATCAGTTCGCCAGACCCGAGATGAACTTCCGTGGCGAAGTACGCGCGACCCCTGGCTGACCCTACTGGCTGAGATGATGCTTACTCAGACCCAGGTGGCTCGCGTGGCCGAACGTTTTGTGGTGATTGCTGAGCGTTTCCCAACGGCCGAGGCCTGTGCAAAAGCGCCGTTAAGTGAGGTCCTCGCTCTTTGGGTGGGACTTGGCTACAACCGACGAGCGGTCGCGCTGCATCGAACAGCGGTTCTGATCTGCGAACGCCATGGCGGAGAGGTGCCCTGTGATCTTCAGTCTCTCCTCCAGCTACCCGGAGTGGGCTCCTATACGGCTCGGGCGGTTTTGGCCTTCTCCTTTGACGTTCAATCGGCGGTAGTGGACACAAATGTCGGTCGCGTACTTGCGCGAGCAGCTTCTGGGACCCAACTGCGACCGCGTGAGGCACAGACGCTCGCTGACGAGCTTGTGCCAGTCGGTCAGGTCCGAGATTGGAATCTCGCGATCATGGATTTTGGCCACCTAGTCTGTCGCTCACGATCTCCGATGTGTGAGAGCTGCGTCCTCGCTAGCTCGGTCTGTAGGTGGCAGCAGATGCGACGAAGTTCGAAGATTGAGATTCCCGATCCCGCGGTCGGTTCGGGTGGAGTGAGTACCCGGCAGCCCACCTTTGAGGGATCAGATCGTCAGGGTCGTGGACGTCTTGTACGAGCTGCTTGTCTCGGTCCACTTCCTGAGGACGAGCTGTGCCATATCGCGGGCTGGCCCAATGAGCACGAGCGCGCGCTTCGAATTGCAGACATGCTCGTTGTAGAGGGAATTATGCGTCGTGATGCGAATGGGTGCTATCAGCTCGCCTGACTAAAGTGAACCAAGAGACTTCGCCGACCGGCGATGGTTGAGGAGTAAAAAAATGGCGAACCTCTCGATCTCTGACGAGATTGTTGACGTTGTCGTGGTGGAGCCGGCGATTCACACAGATTCACGTGGACGATTTATTGAGTCCTATCGGCGATCGTGGTTTCCAATCGGCCGTGAGATGGTGCAGGGAAATCGATCAGATCGTGACGCTGGGGCGGTTGTTGGTCTGCATTACCACATGCATCAGTGTGACTATTGGTTCGTCACCAAGGGCCGCGCACAGGTAATCCTCCATGACCTTCGATCCGGCTCGCCTACCGAGGGCGTTACTCAGATGATTGAGATTGGGGACGCGAATGAGCAAGGCATCTTCATCCCACCTGGTGTGGCTCACGGATTTTCTTCGCTGACAGATCTCACGCTCACCTACCTTGTGGACAATTACTACAACCCCAAGGATGAACTTGGCGTCGCCTGGGATGACCCAGAGATCGCTGCGGATTGGAAGATCGCTGACCCAACGGTGTCAGATCGCGATCTCGCTAATCCATTGCGAGCAAACCTCGAAGACCACCTTCGACCGCGATTTGGGCTTCGGACATAAGCCAACCCCCTGTAGGAGCGACAGTGACTGGTAGTGATCACATCGAAAAGGGGCGGAGTTCCCTGCGATGATCGTGAAGCTTGCCGTAGCGGCACTCGTCCTTTTGCTACTCGCTCTCATTGTTATTCGGTTCTCGCGCACGAACTCAGTAGAGCGATCGATCGAGTCCCAACACCGTCGGCTTGGCTCTATGGGGGCGGTCGTTCAGCGATCCTCTGAGCGAAATACCAATAGTCCCAGACGATCACCGGCTATCGCACGAAAACTCCCGGTCACCCATGTTGTTCCTGAAGAGCTCATCGTTCCTTCAGATAGCCCGCCGGAGGCTCCAGCCATCGACGATCGGCCAAGGAGCCCAGAGGGACGCCTCGTATTTGGTGATCTGTCAATTACACCGGTCAAGCCTCCAACACCGCCGATCTATGAACCGAGAGCGCGCCGTCCGCGACCGACTCGGTCGATCAGGAAGGGTGAGCATTTTCGTAGGACGGACGGAGGCAAACGGACGCAAATAATTGGCGCGTCAGCTATCTCCGCGGCGATCATCCTCAGTGGAGGTGGATACCTTCTCTTTCACCGACACCCGAAAGTTCCAGCGGTGACCGCACCTGTTGCTCATCACCCAGCACACTCGCAATCGGTAAAAACGAGCCAGCCCAAAGCGGGTTCCCTCGTGAGCTCCACGCCAACGATCGCCACCTTCGTGGCACCAAAGGGAAGCTATCGAGTGACCGTGACGGTTAGTGGTCCCTGTTGGATGGGCTTTTCACACCAGGCCTCGTACTCTGGACCCTGGCTTGCGACGCCAACAGTTGGAGTGGGAGGCGTTCCGAACTACACGATCGATACTCACGGCCCGCTCGCTATCGATGTTGGCGCACCGAGTGCTCTCACCTCGGTGGAGGTCAACGGCGAACCAGTCAGACTGCCGGTGCACTCGTCTCCGAGCTTTGAGATCTTTTTTCGCGCTTAGATCCGCCTACGAGGGTAGGGACTCCCAGCGAGTTGGCGTCTTGGCAAGAGCAGGATGGCTGACAAAGAGATGCCAGATCACTGCGGCAAGTCCCTCGGTGTGCGGGGTGATGTGATCTGGATAGAGCGGCGGAATCACGACACTCGCGTCGGCCACCCGAGTTGTATATCCGCCGTCACGTCCAACAACACCAAAGATTGCAGCCCCTCGCTCCTTTGCAAGCTGGAGTGCCCTCACGATGTTGTTCGAGACGTTTCTCTCAGCGTCTCCACCGCCAACGGACAGGACCAAAATCCCATCTCGGTCGTTTATGCGCGAGCCAAGCAGCCACTGGGTGAACGTGGTGTCCCAACCCTCATCGTTGGTGCGCGCCGTGAGTTCAGAGACATTGTCGGTCGGCGCATAGGCCTCAAAACTACAGATCTTGCGGAAGTCATTCACTGCATGTGAGGCATGCCCAGCGGAACCGCCGACACCCAAGATAAACAGTCGACCACCTCGATCTCGTACGTTGGCGAGGCCAACTGCACACAATTCAATCGAATCAACATCGACTGCATGTAAGACCGCGACGGACTCCTTGACAAAGTTTTCGCTGAAGGTCACGAGCTCTCTTTCGAAGCGCACCAATAGGGCAATTGATTAGGGCGATAAGGGGCCACGGTTCGTAACCTCATAGCGGAGATTCTACGTTAGGACGAACGAACCGCTGAGGACTTGGCGCCAGACAGCGTCGATTGAGGCGGTGTATGGGCACTTTGTTCTCTCGCCTGTTCCAGCGGGGGAATTGCTACTATGGGGATAGGAGAAATTCGGACTTACTCCGAACTGTCCACAATTTTAGGGAGTCCTGCCAATGACCAAGGAACTTGACCTCGGTAAATACTCACTCGGCTGGAGTGACGAGGAGGATTACGTCTTCAAGCCCCGTAAGGGGCTGAATGAGGAGATCGTGCGCGAGATGTCGCAGATCAAAAATGAGCCCGAGTGGATGTTGAAGTTTCGCCTGGCTGCATATCGGCGTTTCCGTGAGAAGCCGATGGTCCCCTGGTTTGCCACCAAGATGCCTGGTCTCGACTTTGAGGACATCTACTACTACATCAAGCCGACCGCGACTCAGGTTGACGCTTGGGATGAGTTACCAGAATCGGTAAAAAATACCTATGAGAAGCTCGGCATCCCTGAGGCGGAGCGGAAGTACCTTGCTGGCGTTACTGCACAGTACGAATCTGAGGTGGTCTATCACCGAAACCGTGAAGATCTTGAACAACTTGGCGTGCTGTTCACCGATATGGATACAGCCGTTCGGGAGTATCCCGAGATCGTCCGCAAATGGTTCGGCAAGATCATTCCGCCCAACGACAACAAATTTGCGGCTCTCAATTCAGCGGTGTGGTCTGGTGGATCGTTTATCTATGTTCCACCTGGCGTGACCATAGATATGCCGCTGCAGGCCTACTTCCGGATCAACGCCGAAAATATGGGTCAGTTCGAGCGCACGCTGATCATCGCCGATGAGGGTTCGCAGGTGCACTACGTCGAGGGCTGCTCGGCGCCGGTCTATTCAACCGATTCGCTGCACTCGGCGGTGGTTGAGCTCGTGGCACTACCGGGTAGTCGGATCACCTATACGACGATCCAGATCTGGTCGAACAATGTATATAACCTGGTCACGAAGCGGGCACGAGCCGAAGCCGAGGCACACGTTGAGTGGATCGACGGCAACATTGGCTCACGTCTGACGATGAAGTATCCCTCGGTCTACCTCATGGGCCCGAAGGCATCGGGCGAAGTTCTCTCGGTTGCCTATGCAGGAGCAGGTCAGATTCAAGACACGGGAGCAAAGATGGTGCACTTTGCACCGGAGACGACGTCGACGATTATCTCGAAGTCGATCTCCAAAGATGGTGGGATCACTACCTATCGCGGAAAGGTACACGTCGATGAGGGTGCCAAGGGCGCCAAGTCGTTCGTGCGTTGTGACGCATTGATTTTGGACGAAGAGTCCACCTCAGAGACCAAGCCCTATATGGAGATCGCAGAGCGCGATGCGCAGATAGGCCATGAAGCAACAGTCTCGAAGGTCGGTGACGATCAGCTGTTCTATCTGATGAGCCGTGGTCTGTCAGAGACTCAGGCGACCTCAATGATCGTCAATGGGTTTATTGAACCGATCACTCGGACACTGCCAATGGAATATGCGGTGGAGTGGAGTCGCCTAATCGAGCTGCAGATGGAGGGATCGGTAGGCTGATCTTTCTGCCACCGATCTACACCGGTATTTCACGAGAGGTGTATCTCCAATGCCAATGAACGAGGAATGTAAGAACTATCAATCGCGTACTTACAGCACCGGAGAGGTCGCGCGTCTTTGCATCTTGGATCTCGCCCCTGAGGCGCCCTGGCGATGCCCGGAGAACTGTCCCGCCTACTCTCGCCGTCTCGCCGATGCAGGCTGGACGCACGGCAGCCTCGTCAGCCCACCCCTTGAAGATCAACCGGCGAGTGAAAACGTTGGGGAGCTGCTCAACGAGGCGGAGGACATCGTGAACGCCGTGGTCTCTTCAACCCGAGATGAGGTTCGCGCCGAGCGCGAGGATGAGGAAGATGAGAATCCAGCTCGAGGGCTTCGCCGACTTTTTCGGCGCCCACCACCAAAGAGTGATCAATGACGCTGCAGGAGTCCCGTTTTAGTTCTGAAGAGCTTGAGAGCCTTGATGGTCCAGCGTGGCTGTTGAGCTACCGCAAGGATGTTCTTGATCGGCTAAGCAGCGTAACTCCAGCTACGGAGAGTGTTGAGGATTGGCGGTACAGCCGGATCGACCAGCTCGACCTTGCTGATTATGGGGTGATGGGTGCCCTCGCACCCAAAGCATCCGAGCTTGGTGAACGAGCGAGAGACTTTCTGGCCGGTATCGGTGATTATTCAGCGCTCGTGCGGGTCGTTGACGGTCATCTCGTCGGCGTTGAATCAAGCGATGAGGTCGCTGACCAGGAGATTGTTATCACCTCGCTCGCAAAAAGAGCGGAGAGCGTCGCAGGTCTTGGTGAACTTCTCGGCGAGGTGGATGAGCCCTTTGGGGTGATGAATGACGCCTTTTCTCCCGATATCTTGTTCATCGATATTCCACCTCGCGTCTACCTGGAGCGGCCGATCGTAGTGATCTCCGAGCTCAGTAGTGCAGCGACGAACAATCTCTCTTTTGCTCGCACCCTGATCCATCTGGGAGCGACATCAGAGGCCTCAGTGGTGGTATTCCAGAGCTCCGTCGAGACAAAGCTTCTCCATATTCCGACAACGGAGATCCTTCTTGATGATGGTGCACATCTCCGTTTCGATGGCATCCAGCACCTTGGTGAAAGGACCTGGCAGCTTGGCTACCAACT
>CAIVND010000088.1 GCA_903907185.1 uncultured Acidimicrobiaceae bacterium | reverse complement strand
CCTCTACTACTCATCCGATAAACCACTGATCCATCGGTAGCAGACAACATTGCCTCAAGAAAGATCTCACCGGTATCACCATCGATCGTCGCGTACGCACCGGCTGGTGCCTCACATCCACCGCCTAATCGAGCAAGGTAGGCGCGTTCGGCAAGTAGTGCACGGTGAATCGCAATATCATCGATCGCTGTCAGCGACTCTCGACACTGGGCATCCTCCTCCCGACAACGAAGTGCAATGGTGCCCTGCCCGACTTGAGGAAGCATCTCCTCAATACTCAGGATCTGTGTGGCCTGTCGAATAAGCCCAAG
The DNA here is from genome assembly GCA_903907185.1 of uncultured Acidimicrobiaceae bacterium. Taxonomy (GTDB): domain Bacteria; phylum Actinomycetota; class Acidimicrobiia; order Acidimicrobiales; family Bog-793; genus CAIVND01. The sequence goes on along the minus strand of CAIVND010000088.1, from coordinate 5,508 downwards.
CCGATCAAGCGCGGCATGCGCAAATACTGCAGCACCGCCATCAGGAACTTTTGTCAGTCGCGTCGCGATGTTGCCCCGAAGCTCAGTAAATGAAAGACCTGCGACAAGGGCCCCGAGTTGGACGCGTCGACGGACCGATCCAGTCGCGACCGTGGATTCAGCTCCAAGATCAGCAAGCTTGGCTCCCACCAGTACGTCGCGCGCATCGGCACGCACGGGGGCCGCCGCAAGATGTAGGCCCTCGGGAAGATTGGAGGAGGGGAGATCCTTCGCGGAGTGCACGGCGACATCCGCACGACCTTCAATGACCGCCTGCTCTACCTCCGTGGTAAATGCGCCCTGACCTGCAATCTCGCTAATTGCTACGTCAAGCTTGGCATCACCCATTGTCTCTACTATGACGAGCTCATAGCTGGCGACCGCCTCCGCACGGAGAAGACGCTGACCGACGTAGTTCGCTTGAAAGAGCGCCAGAGGACTCCCCCGCGTTGCGAGTCGTGCAACATAATCGCTCATCTGCCCGGACTCCCTACATGTTGGCGAAGTAGCCGATGACTACTAAAGATCAAAAAGGGACCGCAAGGCCTCCGCGAGGCGCTCGCCATGGCCAGATCCAGCGGCCTCTTTGAGCTGCATGGTCGGCTCATGAAGAAGCTTCTGAACCAATCGATGTGTCAGGTTCTCAAAGAGCTCGCGATCATCCTCAGAAAGCTCAGCGATCCGCACGCTGAAATATTCCATCTCTTGGCGGAGAATCTCCTCGGCCTTGGTATGAAGTGCGGCGACAACTGGCGTAACGGTACGAGTGCGCAGATTGAATCGATAACGTTCGAGCTCATCATCGATAATCACGGCAACTCGGGTGATCTCAGCGCGGCGAGCCTCAACCTCTGCCTCAGCATATCGACGAAGATCGTCGAGATTAAAGAGGGTTACCCCGTCGACCTCGCTCACCGTAGGCTCGACATCTCGGGGCATCGCTGCGTCCACGATCACCAGCGGACGGTCACGACGAGCCGATAGCGCTTCGGTGATGGACCCAAGATCAAAGATCACCTCGTCACCTGAGGTTGCAGTCATCACCACATCGGCCTTGGCAACCTCATCAAAAAGGTCTTGTAGGGCTATTGCGCGACCACCTACCCGATCGGCAAGTGCGGTTGCCCGCTCGGCTGATCGGTTGACGATGATGATCTCGCTTGGAACATCCATTGGAGCAATCTTCGTACGAGAGGCAATTGCATCGGCGATCCCCTCGCCCATCTCACCCGCCCCAACGATGACTACCCGTTTACCTCCAAGTGATCCACCCGTTGCCTGTTTTGCAATAGCCGTCGAAACGTAGGCAAGGGAGGTAATACCCCGCGAGATTCCCGTTTCGGTTCTCGAACGCTTTCCAACTTCGATGGCTTGACGAAAGAGGGCATCCAACAATGGACCCGAAGACTGCTCCTCGCGTGCGCGATCTGCCGCTTCACGAACTTGACGGAGTACCTCCCCCTCACCGAGGACCGCCGAATCTATTCCGGCGGCAACAGCAAAAAGGTGGCGTGCTGCGGCATCATCAATTTCAACGAAAAGATGCTTCGCAAGCGTGCCGGGGTCGACGCTTGCCGTGCCTGCTCTCTCGCTGAGAATCGCGTGGATATCTGCAACTCCATCATGAAATCGTTCAACGATCGCGTAGATCTCCGTACGCATACAGGTAGATACAACGACCACTTCATCGATATTCGAACTATCACTGAGACTCTGAAGGACCTTTCCAAGGTCCCTATCGGCCACGGCAATGTTCCCGAGAAGCTCAAGTGGCGTGTCGCGTTCGTTCATCCCAACGACGACCAGCGACAACTTGACTCCTCCTTCGCCCTCGGCGACCTTCGTCCGATTTAGACCGGACGAGACCAAACGCTCCAATGCCGGCGAACCTATTGCTCCGCCAGCCTACCGGCTCTCTTTCCCTCCAACCTTAGCGACCAACAGCAAAAAGGGCACCTCCAGCTGACATTTTCACCACGGACTATCGATGGGTAATTTTCGCCTACCCGCTAGGTGGCACCTCAGCAGTTGATTAGCGTGCCCCGAGCTCACGGGACCGTTCGGTCGCCGCCCGCACGGCGTCATCAAAGGCACCCCGGATGTTGCAGGCTTCAAGTACCCGAACTCCCTCAGCTGTTGTTCCATGAGGGGAAGTCACCGCGGCCCGAAGTTCTTCAGGAGACTCACCACTTTCATTGAGCATCCGGGCCGCACCGAGGATGGTTTGAAGGACAAGAACCCGTGAAGTTTCCTGGTCAAGCCCAGCCTGGACGCCGGCAGCGATGAGCGCTTCGGCCACCATAAAGATATAGGCAGGCCCAGATCCAGATAATCCCGTTGCCGCATCGAGCAAACTCTCCGGCAACCGCACCACGATCCCGATAGCAGAGAGAACACTCTGCGCCCAGATCACATCGCTCTCATCTGCATAGTTTCCTGGAGCTATCGCCGATGCACCGACACCAAGAAGGGCGGGTGTATTCGGCATCGCTCGGACGACGTGTGCTCCCTCCCACAGCCAGCTTTCAAGGCTCGTTGTGGTAACGCCTGCGGCGATCGAAAGTACGCGCTCATAGCCCCCAACTGGAAGTGAGTGGCAGGCCTCTTCGAGATCCTGTGGCTTGACCGCAAGTACAACAGCTTCACTTGGTCGAGGTGCATCGAGGATCTCAAGTTGAGCGAACTGGCTCTCCAACCGCTCGCGAGTCTGCGGATCGCGTTCGACGATCGCACACTCGCTCACCTGCGCCCAACCATTTGAGATAAGTCCAGCGAGGAGTGCAGAACCCATTCGACCGCCGCCGACGATGGTGAGCTTGGTCATCTCTCCACGTTACCTGTCGCGCCCCTCTGTCTCGAGTCGAGCGATTCGCTTACCTAGCAGTTGACGAGGCTGCGTTTCGTGAGGCGACCATAAAGTTCGAGAAGTCCCTCGGCGGCAATTGGCCAGGTGTACCCAGCCGCCTTCTCAACAGCAGCGCGTGACATCGCCGATCGCTGACCCGAGCGTGTCCAGAGAAGGTGCACGGCATGGGCGTAGTCATGGGGATCACGACTCTCAATGAGGTACCCAGTTCTCCCGTGGTCAACCAAAGTCGTCAATCCACCAACGGCTGCTGCCACTACCGGTGTGCCACAGGCTGCAGCCTCAAGTGCGACAAGACCAAAAGACTCTGACATCGATGGCACGAGAACACAGTCAGCGGCGCGGTAGTAAGTGGAGAGAAGTTCGTGTCGTTGAGGCTGGACAAAGGTCACAGCGTGACCGAGATGAAGCGAGTCAACGAGCATATGCAGCTGTTCTACCTCGTTCGAGCCCTGTGGACCGCTCGGCCCCCCGACGATAACGAGACGGGCGGTGGGAATACCATGATCGATCAGGATGCGTAGTGAACGAACGGCAACATCGACTCCCTTGAGCGGCTGAATTCTCCCAACAAAAAGTAAGAGAGGACCCGCTCCTTGGAGTGAGACTGCTCGTTGCGCTTGGGTCCGAATGCCGGGTGAAAAGAACGCGTGATCTACGCCAGGCGCGATAATCGAGACTCGACTTCGCTCCGCGCCGTAGAGGTCGATGATCTGATCTGCCTCCACCGTGCACGATGCGAGAATTGCATCCGAGCAACCGATGATCTGTGCCTCGGTACGCGATCGCAACTCAGGATCGGAGAGATCGATCTCTTCAGGACTCGCCTCTGCCTTCACCCGATCAAGCGTGTGGAAGGTCGAGACAAGCGGCAAAGACCGAAGGTGCTTGAGAGTGTGGCCAACGACACCCGAAAGCCAATAGTTCGCGTGGATCGCATCAAACGGCAGATCATCGGTGACCTCGAGCTCGCTCATCTTTGCATCCACCGCATCAGTAAAAGTATTAGTGAGCAGATGCAAGCGACCCTTCTCAACTGGAGATCGTGGTCCAGCAGTGATGTGATGGACTCGAAATCCCGGCTCGACCTCGACGGTTTCGGGTTGATCCGGAGCATCAGCGCGGGTAAATACCTCACAGGTCACATTCGAGCGCGCAAGTGCTGCCGTCAGCTCGCGGACATAGACGTTCATTCCCCCACCGTCACCGGTTCCGGGTTGGGCAAGTGGAGAGGTATGCATGGAAAGAACGGCTAGTCGTTGCATCGCGCCCTCAGGCTACCGGTCGGACTACGGATGTGGGCACCTTGACCAGGAATTGAACCATTGCGATTCGGAGAGGTTGTGGATCTACCGCAGGCGTCCTCGTTCGCTCGCAGGAAAGTATCGGTAGACCGCACGCCATTGGACCAGCTCCATTGCAATGGGCCCAAACTCCCTGCTATCACGACTTGCTCCGCGGTTGTCACCTTCAATGGTGAGTGCCTGACCTGAGATCGAGATCACGCGTTTGATCAATGAGATCGCCGGATCGGTTGGATCCGCGACCACCACGATGTTCCCAACTTTGACCTTTTTCGTTCTTCGCACGATAATCCGGTCGCCTGCAAGAAGAGTCGGCTCCATGCTTGGTCCGTCAACCTCAATACGGCAGATGGCGCGGGCAATGATCGCTGTCATCGTCATGACACTCGCTCGCGATCTCTCCACCTGTTGGCATGCATATTCCATTGTCGCTCGCGCCCAATGGTTTTGCCTGAGGTTCACCCGATCGCTTTAGCGATGAGAGAGCTAACATGGCCATCGTCGGTCCATCCGGCGAACCCACCCGTAAGACGCGCGGTGGGTCCTGATATCGAAGGAGTCGAGATATGGCCCTCATCTCACGTCTGTTTGCAGCGATTGATGCAGCAATCGCGCCGACTGTCGTCTACGCACATTGCGACCTACCCTGTGGCGTCTATGACCCGGCGCAGGCCCGAATCGAAGCTGAGTCTGTCAAGGCTTGCATGGAAAAGACAAACGCAACCGAGGATCACCTGTTTCGCGAGCGCGCCACATTGATCAAAGAGGAGCGTGCCGATCTGGTCAAGCACCACCTCTGGGTTCTGTGGACTGACTACTTCAAACCTGAGCACCTTGAGCGATTCCCGGATCTCCACGAGCTTTTCTGGAAGACAACCAAGGCAGCTGGAGAAGCAAAGAAGACCAACGACGTTGCTGTAGCTGACAATCTGCTCGATGGCATTGCGAAGATCGACGCGATCTTCTGGGAGTCAAAGAAGTAACTCTTCTTTTCATGAAAAAAGCGGTCGGCAGCTGCCGACCGCTTTTTTTATTCCTTCTCTGTCAAAGAATCGGCGTCAGATTGGACGTCTAGTCCTCCGTGTGCCCGACAACGTTCAAGGCTTGGACGTTCGGAGAGAAGTGCCGCCGCAATTGGCTCGCCGCACACCTCACACAGGCCATAGTTTCCGGCATCTAGTCGGGCTAGTGCGCGTTCCACCCCAGCAAGTTTCGCCTCGGCTTCAGCGAGAAGGCGGCGTCCCTCCTCTAAAACCGTGTCATCGTCGTCGCTGACACCAAGTTCACCATCGTCGGACT
>CAIVND010000087.1 GCA_903907185.1 uncultured Acidimicrobiaceae bacterium | reverse complement strand
TGTGTTCGTAGACGGCAACGACCTCTTTGCCGATCTGTGGCTCCATGTACTCCACAAAACAGGTAGGGAATATCGATACCTCAGCGACCTTCGCTGCAATCACCTTCGGGGTGCGTCGCTTGAACCATGTCGTAAAGCGTACTCGTGCGTAGGGGGGGAGCAGTCGTTCCGCATGGATACCGACGGTCGCCTGCATTACTTTGCGAGCCAGCGTCCCTGGTTTGCCAGTGATCGCATTCACGATCGGAGCAGCGGTAGTCGAAAGGATTCCGATGAGATCGGTACGGCCAAGAAACTGATCCGTGGCGCGATCGGCGATTGGGCGGCCAGGCTTTGCGTAGCGGATGGCATGCGCACGCATCATGAGACGAGGAAAATCAAGGTCCCATTCATGCGGCGGAACGTAGGGGCACTTCACATAACAGAGTTTGCACTGGTAGCACTCGTCAACAACCCGATCCTGCTCGGCTGCCGTCAACTCCTTGACTGCTCCATTGCGTTCATCGATGAGGTCAAAGAGTGTTGGAAACGAGGGGCAGAGGTTGAAACAAACTCGGCATCCATGACAAGCGTCATAGACACGGTCGAGCTCACTTCGCAGGTCGGTCTCGTCCAGGTACTTCGGATGACTGGGAGCGTAGGTTGTTGTCATTCTTGGCAATCTTCCTCTTTGCTAGGTGTACCGACCATCTCGAATCCGTCCTTGGACAAACAGTTGGGCAGGGCCTACGCCCTGCCCAACCGAAAACCTGATCTTCTCAGCTATCACCGTGGCACTTAAGCACTCAGTGAGGCAACGCCCTGCTGAAAGCGACCAGCGTGACTCTTCTCCGCACGTGCGAGCGTCTCGAGCCATTCGGCGATCTCCTCATAGCCCTCTTCACGCGCGACCTTGCCAAAGCCTGGGTACATCTCGGTGTACTCGTAGGTCTCACCGGCGACTGCCGACTTCAAGTTATCGATCGTGTCACCAACAGGCTCACCCGTGGCGGGGTCACCGATTTCCTTCAAAAAGTCGAAGTGACCGAACGCATGGCCAGTCTCGCCCTCTGCAACCGACCGAAAAAGTGCTGCAACGTCTGGATAGCCCTCAATGTCTGCCTTCTGTGCAAACCAGAGATAGCGGCGGTTTGCCTGGCTCTCACCGGCAAAGGCCTCCTTCAGATTCGCTTCGGTCTTGGATCCCTTCAATGCTGGCATCTCGCGTCCTTCCTCTCCGCAACTCGGAGAACTCATGTCAACCCGTCCTACTTTAGAGTCATTCTAAATCGGCGACGCTCTTTTTTTCGATTCTTTTGCTTGCTCGGGTGCTTGGAATTTTCCAAATTCAGATCTCGCATCAGAGCCACCCACAGCCCAAACACCCAAAGCCAACTATCGGTAGACGCGGCGCTGATGAAGCGCCTCCGGGCCACTCAATCGATCGAGAAACAGGAGTCCATCGAGGTGATCGCACTCATGCTGGATAGCACGAGCCTCAAATCCGCTACTCACGAAATGCATCGAAGAACCATCTACTCCCGTGCCGGAAATTTCGACGGTCTCTGACCTGCGAACATCCCCCGTAAGGTCAGGAACACTCATACAGCCCTCTCGGGCAACCAACGCTCCACCGGTCAAAGCCAACACAGGATTGAAGATAACGAGCTCCCCATGACAGGTCGTTGTCTTCGGGTGCGATGAGCAGTCGAGCGCAAAGGCACGAAGGTCAATGCCGATCTGCGGTGCCGCGAGACCGACGCACGCCGGTGAACTTCTCATGGTGTCGATGAGGTCCTGCGCGAGCTCGAGGGCCACCTCATCGATCTCGTTCAACGCCAAACAGGGTCTGCCGAGGTGAAGTTCGGCGAGCGAAAGGACAGGACGTATCGTCATCGAAGCGGCTTTGGTGAGTTAGAGAAGATCACTGGTCCCCGAGTGGACAACGCAGGTGACTCCAAGTCGGCGAGCGACAATGTCGAGCTCCTCGCGCATCCGCTGTTCACCTGTCTGTGGGCCAGATTCAACACTAAGGAGAAGTACGTAGCTCGCGCCATTCACGCTTGGGATCTTGTGTGTCGTCAGGTCAACGATGTTGCCTCCAAGACTCGCAATCGCCTCAGTGACAGCGGCAACGATTCCGAGCCGATCACCGCCATGGATAGAGACCGAGAGGGTCTCGCCGAGATCAACGGTCTCCTCTTGGGTAACCAACGGCCGCAGAACAATCAAAAGGTCGTACTCAGCCTGGACAGCGCTAAACGATTCCTCAAGGCCGATAGCAGTCATTGAGTCAGGGGTCTCGACCACCAACATGATGGCAAACTGGCCGGACAGGATCGCCATACGCGAATCTTCGAGATTGCAACCGGCTTCGGCAAGAACACCGGTGACCTTCGCGACAATGCCGGGACGATCCGTACCAACTGCGTGAAGTGAGTAGCGCGCCATGTCCCCACGCTACTGGTCGGTCACGTCTTCTTAGTCTTCGTCCTCAACCTCTCCCAGCGCGGCGAGGCGGGGAAGCAGCGCGTCGACCCGATCACGAGCGCCCTTAATGCGTACGTCAAGCTCTTCGACGATCTCAACTGCCCGTTGAAAACGAACATCGAGGACATCGAGGTCGACCAAACCTTGATCAAGCTCACCGATGATCTGGTCGAGCTCTTCAGTTGCCTCGAGGTAGCTCAGTTTGCTCACCGGAGTCATCTCGTCACCACTCATTTTCACTTCCCATCTCTAGCGTCTCGCTTCGCTGGTTTTGGATCTACCGATGCCAGTACCGCATGAGCTTCACCATCACTGAGCCGAGCAACAATCGTTGCGCCGACAGTAAGTTCACCGACCGAGCGAAGAACATTGCCCCTTTCATCGCTGACGATCGCCCAACCACGAGCAAGTTGTCGACTTGGATCAAAGGCACTCAGCAGACTCTCTCGCTGACGATTCTCCTGCGCGATGCGTTGTTGAGCAGCGCCCGATGATCGCACAAGGTGTCGGCGACGCTGGTGCAGTTCACTCTTTTGTGCTCGAACAAGATGCACCGCAGCGCTCGCTGCACGTGTGCGACTCGCGACGCGCTGTGTCTCATAGCGCGCAAGTTGTCCATGAACTGATCCACGAAGTCGCGGTCGGATCTGATTGAGGTAGAGATCCGCACCAACCAGTCGATTTCGCGCAAGCCCACTGATATGAATTACTCGATCGACGACGCCATCCCAGTAGAGACCGACGCGGGCAACGAGTCCCTCGCCACAAGCCGTTGGCGTAATGAACTGTGTATGAGCCACCTCGTCCGCGACGCTGTGATCTCCCGTGTGACCGATTCCTACCCAAACAGGAAAGGGTGAGGTCGCGATGGCGCGGGCGACGATCTCAGCATCGAAGGCAGCGAGGTCATTGCGCGATCCCCCACCACGCACAAGCACAATGACATCAGGAGACAAGCGATACAACTTCGCCATCGCAGCAACGATCTGTTCAGGTGCCTCAGCCCCCTGCACGGCCGAGTGAACAAGTTCGACAGAGAAGGAAAAACCCGAACGGGAGAGTTCCCCGACGAAGTCCTGATGGGCCTGAGAGCCCTCGCTCGTCACCAAACCGATGCGAAGCGGCACCGCGGCCACGAGGTGTTGTTGGTTCCTCTCCAAAAGTCCCTCAGTCCGAAGTGCGGTGATCAACCTCGCGCGAGCAGCTGCGATCCCACCGAGAAGTGCCTCGACATCGATCTTGGAAAGATTGAAACGGATCTTCGCAGCCGCCTCCCAGACGGAGACCTTCCCAAGGACATTGATAACCTGACCAACCTCGAGCTCAACGTTTGCGGCGCGAAGCGAGGCTTCAACACTTGGCCACTGCGTCTTCCAACAGGCGATCTCGAGCACCTGGGTGGCCTTGGACTCTGCACCCTGATCGGCGAGTTCAATATACCGGTGACCGTTACTCACCTTGAGCGATCGGATCTCCCCAGTAACCCAGACCTCGCCCTCAAACTGACTGGAGATCGCCTGTTTCAGCCGGCGGTAGAACTCTGCAATCGAGATCGATTCAACCAGTCCAGTTCCTACCCGACCCTGATCTTGCTCTACGG
>CAIVND010000086.1 GCA_903907185.1 uncultured Acidimicrobiaceae bacterium | reverse complement strand
GGAGAGCGCGGCAAATCCGGCGATCTGGTTGTCGATGATTGCAACGATGGCAGGATAGACACCCTGATGATCTTCGAGCCACTCCCGTTGCTCTTGCACGGAGCGTTCGACGAGGTCAAAGGTGACCGTTGTCGAAAGCACCTCGACGTTGTAGATGCGACGAATCGCCTCGGCGTCAGCGAGCTGTACCGGACGAAGTTCCATTTAGGCAGATTAGGACAGCGGCACGGCGAGGGAGGGGGTCTGACGGTTTTTCGTCGGCTAACATCGTGCACCGAATCAGCTTCAGGGTTCTGAGGCCCCCTTGGCGCAGTCGGCAGCGCGTTTCCATGGTAAGGAAAAGGTCGTCGGTTCGATTCCGACAGGGGGCTCGTAGTCACAGCGGCGTAGCTCAGTTGGTCAGAGCACACGGCTCATAATCGTGTTGTCGCGGGTTCGAGTCCCGCCGCCGCTACTGAAGAGAGTAAAATGAGCACCCTTCGCCGTTGGCGGAGGGGATAAGGCACAAGGAGCCCCCGGTGGCGAAGAACGACAAGCGGATCAAGGTGACCCTCGAGTGCGAGGTCTGTAAGCAGCGGAACTACATCACGATGAAGAATCGAAATAACGATCGTGAGCGTATTGAGATGAAGAAGTACTGCCGGTTTGAGCGCGTTCACACTCTGCACAAAGAGACCCGTTAGCTCCTAATAACTTCGTCTTGTGACGTCGCGATGACCGCTGAAGAACAGCCTCACTCCGAAAGGATCGAACGGCTTGTGCTTGAGGCGCAGTCGGGAGACCAGCAGGCCTTTGCCGAGATCGTCGAGGTGACCTCGCCAGCCATCTTTGCGCTCTGTTTTCGCTTAAGTGGTAATGAGCATGATGCCCGAGACATTATGCAAGACACCTATCTTCGCGTCTATCGATCGCTTGGATCGTTCCGGTCGCAATCCTCACTGACAACCTGGATCTATCGGATCGCCGCAAACTGTGCGTCAACCCACCTTGCAAAACGCCAACGCCGAGATCTGACCGTATTCGAACTTGACGAGAGCTCGGTGGGTAACTTGGCGGGAAGCGATCGAGAGCTCGATCCTGTGCTGGTGAGCGAATCGAGCGAGGAACGCGGACGACTTGTGCGCGAGCTTGAGCGGCTTCCCTTTTCGCTCCGATCGGTCATCGTCCTTGGCGATGTCTACGACCTTCCCCATGAGGAGATCGCAAAGGAACTCCAAATCTCACGAGCGGCGGTAAAGGTTCGCTTGCACCGGGCACGGCGCCGACTCTACGAAGCGCTTTTTATCGATGAGACCGAAACGACCGGCCAGGTAGCTGGAGATCTCCGGACTCTTGGATCGAGTCGCACAATCGTTGGTCATCATCTGGCCGAGCGCGAGCGAAGTGCCTAAACGGCCCCTCGCGTGTCAGGAGATGGCAGGGGAGCTTGCACTTGTCGTTGATCATCTCGATCAGCCCTCCCTGGCATTAGAGGAGCATCTTGCGCAGTGTCTTTCGTGTCAAGCCGAGCTTGTCCGCTATCGCAAGCTGCTCCGGATGCTGGCGGATCTGCGCCTCCAGGTCGATGAACTCCCTGAGGGCATGCTTGGGTCAATCCTTACGGGTCTTTCTCGAGTCACAGAGAGGCGAACGATGCGGGAGATTCTTGCCCGCCGCCCTCGGGTCTATCTCTTTGGACTTGGATCGTCGATCTTCCTTGTCACCGTGCTCGTAGCAATTTTTCGCGGTGGCGGGCACCATCTGCGCCTTCATCGTCGGGGGGCGAAAGGATCCACCTCATCTGAGTGCTAAAGTTTCCGAACCCCACGGGTGGAGTCTTATCTGCGCGTCCGTAGATCAGCTTTGCCTCTAAGGGCAGTGGCTCAATTGG
>CAIVND010000085.1 GCA_903907185.1 uncultured Acidimicrobiaceae bacterium | reverse complement strand
TTGAAGAGGTCCGTCTCGATGAGGAGACGGGAACAGCGATGGTTATCGTGCATGACTATCAACTCTCGCTCGCTATTGGGAAAGAGGGACAGAATGCGCGCCTTGCCGCTCGCCTGACTGGGTGGCGGATTGATATCAAATCTGAGACCCAGCTCGCGGATGAGGAATCGGGCTATGGGTCCGAGGCATGGGCCGAGGGTGAGTGGATTGAGGGGGCTGATGGAAACATGGTCTTCCAACCTGCAGGCGGAGGAGCGCCGATCACCATGGAGAGCTGGCAGCAGGGTGGTGCCACTCCTCTTCTTGCCGATCCATCGGTTGTGGAGGATGTAATTGAAGAGGTCATCGTCGTAGAGACGGAGATTTCATTGCCTACGGCGGAGAGCGCAAATACCGGCGATAGTGACAGCACCTCGAGTAGCGAGGCATAGTCGCCAATCGTTGTCGAGCCGGTTCGTACCTGCGTAGGCTGTCGCCAACGTCACGAGATCTCTGTACTTATGCGGGTACAGGCTGGACTTGATGGACAGTTGACCTGGGATGAAAGCGGAAGAGGTCGAGGAGTATGGCTCTGTCGTGCCTCACCGGAGTGTGTTCGTCGAGCGTGTCGAACACAGGCGTTGGGGCGTGGACTCCGGGTCTCGGTTGCACCCGAGAGTCTTATTGGCTTCGCGAGAGCGATGGGCGTGGAGTTGAGTTAAGGAGTCTCACAGCGGCGGGCACGCCGTCCCTGTGGGTGTGGGAGTATGGAGAGCGGCTTTTGCCGTGTGAGCGGTGCATCACTGTGGTGCGCTAAGAAGGGACAGTCGAGTAGTTGGCGAAGAAGATCCGCGTCTATGAGCTTGCACGTGAGCTCGGACTTACGAACAAAGAGGCTTTAGATCTGTCCGTTGCGTTAGGCATCGGTGTGAAGAGCCATTCGTCATCGATTGAGGACGCTCAGGCCGATCGTGTCCGTCGCAAGGCGCACACAGAGGGCCTTGTCCGCGAGGTTCAGCCAGAGGAACCTGCGCCAGTGAAGAAGGTAGCCGCGAAAAAAGTTGCGGCAAAAAAAGTTGCCGCAGGAGCCCTTGACAGCCCGTCAGAGCCTTCTGTCGATGCTGAGTCACCAGCGGATGAACATGTCGCGCCAGTATCGATCAGTGTCACGGCAGACGAAACGAAGATCGACCCTGTTGAGGCTTCGAGCGAGATTCCGATTGCCGTCGAACATCACGTAGTGCGGAGTCGTCCGGCGAGTCAGCTCACCGAGACCGCTCGTCCAGCAGCAGAACGTCCAGCAGCAGAACGTCCAGCACCAGAACGACCTGCTGTCGAGAGTCCAGCTCTCGATCACGTTGCTTCCGACCCGGTAGTTGCCCAGGATGTTCCAACTAGTTCGATTGCGGATCCCACTGCTCCAGATCGACCTGCGGTGGACCGTCCGATGCCAGATCGTCCGATGCCACCTCGAGCGCCATCGGCGCCACCCCGCGGCACCATGCCGACGACACCGGGCGCAGCACGCCCACCGCAGTCGTCCCCAGGCCAGCGTCCACTTACAAGTTCCACTGGTCGACCGATCCCGCCTCCTCCTGGAGGCCCACTCCGTTCTGCGACTGGTCGACCGATCCCACCTCCTCCTGGTGGTGGACGGCCTGTTGCCGGAGTACCTGCACGCCCAACCGGTCCGGGTGGACCTACTCGTGGACCACGGCCAGCGGGGGCACCTCGCCCAGCTGGTGGTCCAGGGGCACCCCGTCCTGGTGGGTTTGCTGGAGCAGGACGACCAACTGGTGGTCCTGGAGCGCCGGGGGCCTTTGCCGGAGCCGGACGGCCTGGCGGTGCGCCAGGCGCTCCCGGCGGTGCACCCGGTGGCCCGCCACGCGGTGGCGGTGCAGGTCGCGGGCGACCTCCACAGCGACGATCTTCAAGGCGTCGAAGGAATACTGAAGAGCTTGAGCCGCTCGAAGCAGCGGTGTATAGCGCCTCGAATGCTGCAGTTCCTGACGGTGAGGTCATCATCGAGCGGGGGTCAACACCACAAGATGTCGGCCCAAAGTTGAACCGCTCTTCGGGTGACATCATCCGGTTCCTCTTTTTGCAGGGTGAGGTCGTTACGGCGACACAATCGCTCAGCGAGGACATGATCGAACTATTCGCAGCCGAGATTGGCGCGCAGGTGAAGCTTGTCGATGCAGGAGAAGAGCAGGAGGCTGCTCTTCAGGCTCGCTACTTTGCCGATGCTGACGAAGATATCGATGCGACAACGCTCAGGCCTCGACCACCAATTGTTACCGTCATGGGCCACGTTGACCATGGAAAGACAAAACTTCTCGACCGGATACGCCAGACCAACGTGGTTGATGGCGAGGCCGGTGGGATCACACAGCACATCGGTGCCTATCAGGCCAAGATCGGCGATCAGGCGATCGCTTTCATTGACACCCCAGGTCACGAGGCCTTCACGGCAATGCGTGCTCGTGGTGCAAAGGTGACCGACATTGTTGTTCTTGTCGTCGCTGCTGACGACGGTGTCATGCCGCAGACGATTGAGGCCATCAATCATGCGAAGGCAGCTGCCGTACCGATCATTGTCGCGATTAACAAGATCGATCGTGCCGAGGCGGATCCGAACCGAGTTTTGCAACAGCTCTCCGAGCATGGACTCGTTCCAGAGTCTTGGGGTGGCGACACAATGACCGTCGAGGTCTCTGCTCTGCAAGGTCTTGGGGTTGATGACCTGCTGGAACAGATTACGGTCCTTGCCGAGATCATGGAACTCCGAGCGGTGCCCGATGGACTAGCGCGCGGAACAGTGCTGGAGTCGAACCTCGAAGTTGGTCGAGGACCCGTTGCTACGGTCATGGTGCAGTCAGGAACGTTGCGCGTCGGAGATGCGCTTGTTGCGGGTGCAGCTTGGGGACGCGTGAAGGCCCTCGTGAATGATCAGGGAATACAGATCAAAGAGGCAGGCCCATCGACGCCCGTTGAGGTACTGGGACTGTCTGAACCTGCGGCAGCAGGTGATGAGATGCGGGCAACGGTCGATCAGACGATCGCCCGTACGATCGGTGAGGCGCGCGAACAGCGTCAGCGTTTTGCCGGTTATGGACAGGTCGCGGGTACCGCTGGATCAGGCTCCAAACTTGAAGATATCTTTGCGCAGATCCAACAGGGTGGAACTGCAACGCTGTCGGTGATCTTGAAGGCGGACGTTCAAGGATCCCTTGAGGCGGTTACCGAAAGCCTTCGTAAACTTGAGCGAGACGATGTAAAGATCGCCTTTGTGCACCGCGCGGTCGGTGGCATCACCGAGAACGACGTGACGATCGCGGCTGCCTCTGGCGCCACCATCATTGGCTTCAACGTGCGTCCAGATCGTCGGTCACGCGAACTGGCAGCGACTCACAAAGTTGAGATTCGGACCTACGAGATCATCTACAAACTGATCGAAGATCTCGAAGCGGCCATGCTCGGCATGCTGGCTCCGACCTTCGAAGAGATCGTCACCGGAGAGGCAGAGGTTCGGGAGATCTTCCGGGTGCCGCGCATCGGTGCCATCGCGGGTTGTTACGTGCGAACCGGAACGATTACCCGAGGGTCGAAGGTTCGATTCCTCCGAGAGGGTGTCATTATCTGGAAGGGCGCAATTCAGTCGTTGCGTAGGTTCAAAGATGACGTCCGCGAGGTCCAAGCCGGGTTCGAGTGCGGAATCGGGCTGACAGACTTCCAAGACCTTCATGCCGGTGACATCATTGAGACCTTTGATGAGCGCGAGGTACCCCGTACCTAGTTGATCTCGCCAAGCGGCAAGTATTGCTTGGTTGGTTGAGATTGAGCTGTTGTCCCATTCGGTCGATTGGAGGCGAGTTCTAGTGGAACGTTCTCGAGGGAAAACCTCGCAGCGTACCTATCCGCGCTCGGTGCGGGTCAACGCCCTCCTTCAGGAGGTACTCGCTGAAGAGCTGGAACGCCTGAGCGACAGAGATGAACGGATCGGAATCAGGACGATCACTGGAGTCTCGTGCGATCCAGATCTTCGCCACGCGCTGGTCTTTCTCTCATCGCTTGATGATGAGGTTGCAGAGGCGCTCGAAGAACACCGCAAGTCCCTGCAGTCTGCAATCGCAAAGCAGGTACGAATGAAGCGCGTTCCCCAGCTCAAGTTCATGGTCGATCCCGCAATTATCGCCGGATCTCGCGTTGACGAGGCGATAAAACGTGTCCGTGACGGCGGCGTTCCCGAGCAAAGTCTCTGAGATGGGTCGTCGCCCTAAGCGAGCGACGCCTCCTGGTGTTGCGGAGATCGACGGTTTTGTTGTCATTGACAAGCCGTCCGGGATGACCTCACACGATGTCGTTGGTCAAGCTCGAAGGGCGCTAAATACCCGTCGTATCGGTCACGGTGGAACGCTTGATCCTGGTGCAACTGGAGTGTTGGTGCTTGGTGTTGGTCGCGCGACACGATTGCTTCGCTATGTCAGTGACCTCTCAAAGAGCTACGAGGGCGAGATTGTCTTTGGAGTCTCGACATCTACTCTCGATGATGAGGGCGAGGTCGTAGAGCGCTATCTCATGGGTGCCCTTTCGATCGAGACCGTGAGAGAGGCCGCACTTGCATTTGTCGGGACGATTGAACAGGTTCCACCGATGGTCTCTGCAATCAAGATCGACGGCAACCGACTCTATGACCTGGCGCGGCAAGGAATTGAGGTCGACCGTGCTGCTCGCAGTATCACGGTTACGAAGTTTGAGCTTGAGCCAACAACCGAAACCAATGTCGTACGGTTTGCCGTCGACTGTTCGTCAGGGACATACGTTCGTTCGTTGGCGGCGGATCTTGGTACCGCTCTTGGTGGGGGAGCGCATCTGCGTCATCTTCGTAGAACGGCTATTGGAAATTTTGGTCTAACAGAATCGTGCAAATTAGATGAACTCTCCCGGGCGACGGTCCAACCGGCAATTGGCCTCGTACGCGCTCTCACGGAGATCAGGGTGGGCGAGGAATTGGTCGACGAGATCGCGCACGGCAAGGTGTTGGATCGTCGTCTCGTTGAGGTGGCGGGTGCCGGTCCGTGGGCACTCTGTTCGGTCGCTGGAGAGCTTCTTGCCGTGTATGAGGCTTGGACGACCGAACGGATTAAGCCATCGGTGGTGCTCGTTCAACCAATAAGTGCTGAGGTCAACGGATCACCTGTCACCGAGCAATCTGGCGACGGACGGTAGGGTTGATGGCAATGGAATCTGGTGCAGCACCTCATGCGAAGAGGGCGACAAAGAGCGTCGTTACGATTGGAACCTATGACGGAGTGCACCTCGGGCACCGCAGGTTGATCGAAGAGACAATGCACCGGGCCGACGCAGCAGGAGCAAAGAGCATCGTCGTAACCTTTGGAGTTCATCCATCAGCAGTGTTACGCCCAGACATTCCTGTTGGTCTGCTCTGTACGCAAGAACAGAAGATGGCGCTACTACGTGCAACGGGGATCGATGAGATCGTTGTCCTTGGGTTTGACGAGGATCGGGCGCGAGAGAGCGCAGAGGACTTTGTGCGCCATGAGCTTCACGAAGAGCTTGGCGTCATCGAGGTAGTAGTCGGTTCAAACTTTCGATTTGGCCACGCACGAAGTGGCGATGTCGCACTCTTAGAAAAGATGGGTGAACAGCTGAGTTTTACGACCCACGGTGTCGAGTTGGTGCTTGATGATGAACTTCACAGCGTGGTCTCCTCGACGCGCATCCGAGCGTTGATCAGCGCCGGCGAACTCCACGAGGCCGGTCGACTTCTTGGTCGGCCCGTATCGCTTTCAGGGGTGCTGAACAGTTCCGGTGCTTTCGTTGCGAGTGAGCGGCTCCTTTTGCCTGGGCCAGGTCAGTACGCTGTCGTGATCTCGGCGGGCGACGATCTCGTGCTGGGTGGCCCACAGAGCGGTGAATCGGTGGAGAGCCGTGTTCTGATCACAATCGATCAATCAGGCGCTGTCATCGTGCACGACCAACAGGGAGACAGACCCGACCAGCTGGTCACGATGGCATTTTTATCTGACCGTGAACCTATCTCGGGTACGGATCAGTAAACTCGTACCGTGGCCATCTACCCAATCCGTCAGTTTGGCGATCCGGTGCTTCGTCAGCGGGCCCGAGAGATCGAGGACGTCGACGGTGCCCTCGTGCGTCTCGTCGAAGATATGTACGAGACGATGTATGAGGCACCAGGTGTCGGTCTTGCGGCTCCACAGGTTGGCGTTGAGCGTCGGCTGTTTGTCTATGACATTGGTGATGGCCCAAATGCCATTATGAACCCCGTCATTGTCGAGAGTCGAGGCGAGTGGAGCTATGACGAAGGATGCCTATCCATACCAGGTCTCTCCTGGAATGTTGTCCGGCCAAATGAGGTTCACCTCCGCGGTATCAGCCTCGACGGCGAAGAGATCGACATCGAGGCTGATGAACTGTTAGGCCGCTGTTTTCAACATGAGATGGATCATCTTGATGGCATCTTGCTCGTCGAGCGACTCGATGTGGAGCAGCGGAAAGAGGCGATGGCGATCCTCAGGAACCGAGTATTGAACGTTGAGCCGTCTGTCTATTAAGTCGTGATCTCGCTCTGACGCGTCTCGCCTTCCTCGGTACCCCACAGGTCGCTGCAACAACGTTGCTGGCACTTCGTGAACACGGTTACGACATTGGAGTTGTCGTAACCAATCCGGACCGCCGGCGCGGTCGCGGGGGAGCGGTCACTCCAAACCCTGTAAAGATGCTGGCACAGTCGTTCGGAGTTGCCATCGTTAACTCTCCGGCTGAGGCTCTTGAATATGAATGTGATCTCGGCATCGTGGTTGCCTACGGCAGGCTCATCCGACCAAATGTGCTCGATCAGCTGCCAATGGTTAACGTTCACTTTTCTCTTCTACCTCGTTGGCGCGGTGCCGCACCAGTGGAACGAGCCATCCTCGCTGGAGATGAGAAGACAGGGGTCTGTGTGATGGGCCTTGAGGAGGGACTTGATACGGGGCCAGTGTTCGCGAAGGCGAGTACACCGATCGATCCGAATGAAGACGTTGATCAACTTCGAGATCGACTCGCGTTACTGGGCACTCAGCTACTTCTTGATCAGCTATCGCTTGGCGATCGAGCCTGGTCGGCACCGATAGCGCAGCAGGGAGAGGTGACCTACGCAGAGAAGATCACGATAGAGGACCTTCATCTTGATCTCTCGCGCTCAGCGGATGAAGTTCACCGAGTTGTGCGCGTTGGTCGCGCGTGGACGACGTTTCGAGGCCGTCGACTCCTCATCCACGCCGCGCAGACGATCAGCGAGGCGCCGCCAGGTATGACCGGTGAGATCGTCGATGACGTGGTCGTCACCGGCAACGGAGGACTCCAACTTCTCGTCGTTCAGACAGAGGGCAAGAGTCGCGTCGACGCGAAGACCTGGCTGCGTGGTGTTCGCCCCGTCGACGGTGAACGCCTCGGACTTGAGCGGTCTTGCTAACTCACGACCGATTCGCTCAGATCAGCCCGTTCGCTCGAGTCTGCCGGGTGGATGGCCCCAAAGCACTAGTCTCACTCGCGTGATCCCTGCTGGTGACATCCACGTCGCTCCATCGCTCCTCTCGGCTGATTTTGGCAATCTCGCCGCCGCCATTGAGCTGATTGCCGGAGTTACTCCGTGGTTGCACCTCGACGTCATGGACGGACATTTTGTTCCAAACCTCACCATCGGACC
This sequence comes from uncultured Acidimicrobiaceae bacterium, assembly GCA_903907185.1. Classification (GTDB taxonomy): domain Bacteria; phylum Actinomycetota; class Acidimicrobiia; order Acidimicrobiales; family Bog-793; genus CAIVND01. Next base: position 1,086 of record CAIVND010000085.1, on the reverse strand, counting down.
GCCCGTGATCGCCTCACTGCGAAAGCACTCCAAACTTTTTTTCGACTGCCATCTCATGATGACGAACCCAGAAAAGTATCTCGAGGCGTTCAAGGCGGCGGGAGCAGATCTCTGTTCCGTGCATGTGGAGATCGGACAGACCGAGGAGCTGATCGAGGCCATGCGTCAGCTTGATCTTGGCGTCGGCTTGGTTCTCAATCCTGACACCCCCTTTTCGGTGGCTGAACCTTTTCTCGACAGGATTGATCTGCTCTTAGTGATGAGTGTTTTCCCCGGATTTGGCGGCCAATCGTTCATCGAAGATGTACTTCCAAAGGTCGCCGAGGCTCGCTCGGCGATCGATGCGGCCAACCTTGATGTGGTCCTCGAGATCGATGGTGGTATCGATCTTGAGACGGTGGTCTCGGCCTCTGCCTCTGGTGCTCGAGTCTTCGTCGCAGGTAACGCCGTATTTTCTCATGCCGATCCTGGGAGATCTGTTCTTGAGCTGCGTGAGGCAGCTCTCTTGGCCAGGTAAAAGCGTTCGATTTAGTGCACAATAGAGTTCCTGCCTGGAGACTCTCCCCACGCATCTAACCCTGGAGCCCTGTTCGGCATGTTGCGCTTAGTACTTCCAAAAGGATCTCTCGAAAAACAGACGCTCGAGTTGTTCTCGTCAGCTGATCTCAGCGTTCGCCGCAGCTCGGAGGTGGACTACCGCGCAACGATCGCCGATCCGCGGATTCTTGATGTGCGGATATTGCGACCCCAAGAGATTCCCAACTATGTTGCCGATGGACTGTTCGATATTGGCATTACCGGTCGTGACTGGATCGAGGAGACCGGTGCAGATGTCATCTCGCTTGGGCAGCTGAAGTATTCGAAGGTTACGAGCAATCCAATTCGCGTTGTACTTGCCGTCGGCGAAAATTCGCCAATCACCTCGCCTGAGGAGCTGCCGACTGGAGCACGTGTCTCAACTGAATACCCTCGCCTTACTGAGCGATTCTTGGCACTGCACAACGTCGATGCGAATGTTCTTCTCTCCTATGGCGCGACAGAGGCGAAGATTCCAGAGATTGCCGACGCAGTGGTGGAGAAGATCGG
>CAIVND010000084.1 GCA_903907185.1 uncultured Acidimicrobiaceae bacterium | reverse complement strand
CGGTCAGCTTGCGAAGCGCCTGTGACATGAGGCGCGCTTGCAGACCAACATGAGTATCACCCATCTCCCCCTCAATCTCAGCACGTGGCGTCAGCGCAGCGACGGAGTCAATAACGATGACATCGATCGCCCCGGAGCGGATCAACATGTCGGCGATCTCTAGCGCCTGTTCACCAGTGTCAGGCTGGGAGATCAATAGCTCATCGATATCCACGCCGATCGCCTTGGCGTAGACAGGGTCAAGGGCGTGTTCGGCATCGATATAGGCGCAGGTACCACCGTTGCGCTGCGCTTCAGCGACGACATGAAGAGCGAGAGTTGACTTACCTGAGGACTCTGGTCCGTACAGTTCAACGATTCGACCACGCGGAAGACCGCCGATACCAAGAGCGAGATCGAGCGACATCGCTCCCGTGGAGATCGACTCGATCTGAAGGTGAAGGTTCTCCCCCATTTTCATCACAGATCCCTTACCAAACTGCTTTTCAATTTGGCTAAGCGCTGCGTCTAATGCCTTGTCCTTCTCCATCATGTTCTCCCTCTCGATCGCCGTGGCGTCTGCATGTTCTGAACCGGCAAGTTAGAGACCTGCTGTGTCACTCGGTACTACTCAGCAGGAAAACCCTGCTGAACGGTCGGTTTAGGAACTTACATGAGTGTAGTTCACGAACACCTGTTCGTGTTGTCAACGAGCAAGCAACAGCCTGCGCAGGTTGCCGAACGCCGCGATCGTTGTCAGTTCGCGCACCCGCTGCCGCCCACCGGTGAGGTGCAAAGAAAGAACTTCAGACGGTTGACCGGGAAGTGCAAGTCCAACGAAACAGGTTCCCACCGGTCTACCCTCCTGCTCATCTGGCCCGGCTACACCCGTCGTCGAAAGGCCGATATCGCTTCCCAACACACGACGGGCGCCCTCGGACATAGCTATGGCTGCTTCCTCACTTACCACCGGGCCGCGAGCCACTCCGAGAACATCAAACTTGATCTCTGCGTTGTAGGCAACGACATCGCCGCGGAACCAGCGACTTGCGCCCGGGATTGCAACGATCCGAGAGGACATGAGTCCACCGGTTAGTGACTCAGCGATACCGAGCGTCAGATTTTTATCGAGAAGAATCTCGCCAAGAGAAAACTCCATCGTCTCATCGTCAAGCCCAAACACACAATCCCCGAGAATCGATCGCAGTGCCTGTTCCTCAACATCGAGACGCTGGCGGGCCGTCTCTCGATCGGTTGCCTTCACAGTTACCCGCACCTTGACACCCTCAATCCCACTCGCCAAGAACGCAATAGTCGGTGCCTGTTCACCGGCGAGATCGAGTGCCTCGACCCTTGGAGCGACCATCTCAGCGATGGCTGATTCTGCAATACCAAAGGTGCGCAACGTGCGGCTTTGGATGGTCGAATGCTCATCTGACCTATTCGCAAGGTCGGGCAGCACCGCTCTGGTCAACATCTCACGCATCTCATGCGGGACGCCAGGGAGCGAATAGATCACCTTGGCTCCCGACGGACAGATCAGACCTGGGGCAGATCCCAGCCGCTGTTCAATGATCCTCGCCCCCACCGGGACGTCCCCCTGACGGAGATTGTTCTCCGTCATCGACCGACCACGCGACTGAAATGATTCAATCACTCGTCGCTCTGCATCGACATCCCTGACAAGCTCCACGTCCATTACCTTGGCGATCGCCTCACGCGTAATATCGTCTTGGGTCGGCCCTAAGCCTCCGCAGGTAATTACCGCGTCAGAGCGGTTGAGCGCGTGCGAGAGTACGTCAGCGATCCGATCAAGATTGTCCCCCACCCGTGATTGATAGAGACAATCGATGCCATTCTCGGCAAGCTGTTCCGCTATCCAAGTCGAATTTGTATCCACAATCTGACCAAGCAGAAGTTCCGTCCCGATCGCTACGATCTCAGCACGCATCTGTCACCTTTTTTCGCTTTTTTCGTCTCTACCTGATTCGGTATACCGCAATCTTCTTCGCTGACTCAACGTCGCTCAATCAGTTGACGTCCATCTACCACGTATTCAAATCCGGTGTAGATCGTGAGCGCAACAGCCAACCACAGGAGCCATCGTGGGATCGCTACGAGGTCACCATGAAAGGGCGGGAAAAACGCGCAACCGATTGCAAAATCTTGGGCCAAGGTCTTCCACTTCGCGAGATAGCTTGCGGGAATCGAAACCTCAAAGCGACTGATCCTCGTGCGAAAGATCGTCATCGCGATCTCGCGGATTCCAATGAGTACGACGGGAATCCATCCGAATACATGATCACTGACCAGCACAATCAACGCTGCAAGTACCAATATCTTGTCCGCAAGCGGGTCGAGGAAAGCACCGGAGCTCGTCGTGCCAAGTCTTCTGGCGAGATGTCCGTCAAGGCCATCAGAAGAGGCAAGGACGATCCAAATCACCCAAAGCCACCACGATCGAGGACCGATCCGTGCAATACCAAATGCGAAGACCGGCGCCGCGATAAGCCGCAAAAGCGTGAGACCATTCGCTGGCGTAACGATCGCCGAAGGACCAAAGATACGACGTGGCTCCTCCACGACGGGCACTATTTCGTGTTCCGCGCAAAGCGTTCACCGACGACCGGTGTTGCAGTGAGATCTGGACCCTCTGCAGCCAAGATCTCTACCTCAACGAAACTGCCGACAGCGAGACGATCGTCAACCTTGATAATCCCATCAATCTCTGGTGCCTCGCGTTGCGAGCGAGCAACTCCGGGAGCATCGATGAGCACTCGTGCTGTCGTGCCGACGAGCTCTCGACGTTTCCTAGAGGTGATGGCGTCTTGTATCTCTGAACACTCGCGAAGTCGTTCAAGAGCAAGCTCACGCGGCACTTGGTCATCTAGATCCGCAGCGTAAGTTCCCTCCTCCTTTGAGTAAGGGAAGAAACCAACCCAGTCAAGGTCGGCCTCCTCAATAAACGAGAGGAGCGCGTCGTGATCCTCTTCCGTCTCTCCTGGGTAGCCCAATATGAACGAAGAGCGAAAGGTCGCTCCGGGATCTAGCGCACGAATGTGATCGATTCGCTCCAAAAACCGACTTGCACCTCCAAAGCGGCGCATCCTTCGCAAAAGGTTAGGAGAGACGTGCTGCAACGACAGATCAAAGTACGAGACATCTGTTGAGATGATCGTGTCAACAAGCTCATTCGTTAGCGAAGACGGATAGAGGTAGAGAAGCCGAACTCGGTCCACGCGACGCCGGATCTCGCGAACAAGTGCGTTGAGCGAACCCCGTGCGTCGAGGTCGTTCCCATACGAGGCAAGATCTTGTGCAACGAGCACCACCTCTGCGACCTCGAGACCTTCAACCTCATCCAGAATCGATCCAACGGTACGGGAGGCCTGAGGGCCGCGAAAGCTTGGTATTGCACAGAACCCGCATTGGCGATCACAACCCTCAGCGATCTTCACATACGCCCAGGGACTTTCGGACCGTGACCGAGGAAGATCCATCAGATGATGGCTTGCCTCTCTCCCCACACTCGGACGCCAGCGGGGGCCAGCAGAGATCGATATCGGCACGCCAACATCGGCCACCAAGTCGATACCAGGTATCGAAGTAAGGAGTTCCTCGCCCACGCGAGCGGCGAGGCAACCAGTCACCACAACCTTTACGCCCTCTCGACGGTTTGCAACGAGATATTCAACCGTTTCGACAGACTCCTGGCGGGCCGCATCGATAAACGCACAGGTATTCACGACAACAAGATCTGCATCATCGGCTGTTGCTGCTTGGACCAGTCCATCACCGAGAAGCGTGCCGGCAATCTTCGCCGAATCGACCTGGTTTTTCGGACAGCCGAGCGTTTCAATCCAAAAGTGCTCAGGCATGCTGACAGCGTACCAATCAACACCTATTACTGATCGTTTCTGTCTCTTCGCTCCGTGAAAGCCAACTGCTCACGTATTTTCGGACTCAGAATCATCGGGGGAATCAGCCGCGTAGAGGATTTCATTGGAGATCCCGAGATCGTGAGCCCGACTTACAAACTCTTGCTGAGTGATCACTCCCTTACGTCGAAGACCAGTCAATCGAATTGCCTCCTCGGTTAGATCGATCGCCTCTACCGCAACGACATCCTCCCGAACGTGGTGCTGATTTGCCTGTTCTCTCGCTCCAAATATGTGCGCTGCAAGAACTCGTGGTTGTTGGACGTCATGGAAAATTGAGGTACCAGCTATCCCATTTGTTGTGATTGCGATCGTCCCAATGCCGATGAGACGCTCAAAAAGTCGCTGTGTCACCTCAACATCCGCAATAACCGCAATTGGAATGTCTCGAGAGGTTCGATGGAATATACCGGCTCGATAGATCACCCGTTGATTGGTGATCACAAGTTGGATCGAGCGATAGCTCATGATCATGAGAAAAAGATAGGTAAGCGTCGCTGCAAAAATGACACCGAGTGTCAAACCAAACCAACTTGGAGCGCTCTTCCAGAGCAAAAAACCAGCTCCGAGTCCCGCGAAAATCATCGCGACCGTCAAAAGGTTCGGCAGCACCTTCAGTATGTGAAGGCCCTTCTCTGCGATGATCTCCTCATCTTCAGCGAGATGACGACGAGGATAGGTCATCGGCAGGTTTTGAAGCTTGAGACGAGAACAGTCACCACCAAAAACACTTTCTAACCCAACTTCGCCGAAATACTTTTGGCATCACGAAGTAGCGAGCCATCTGCTCCTGCAGAGGAAAATATTGCTGTTGGTCGATCACGCGACTCTTCAATCATGTTGTTGAGTAGTTCGTCAAAGCTCAATACTGGATCGATGAACAGATGGCGAGAGAGCGATCCAGGGATCGTATTGATCTCATTGAGATAGAGCGACGTCCCATCAGATAGGAAATCGATCCGTGCGACGCCCCGCACTCCAAGCGCGATTGCTGCCGTGGCTGTCGCAACCCGAATCGAATGTTCCAACTCGGTCGTGATCATGGCAGGAAGCTCTCTGGCAGCTGCGTCCATACCAGCTCCCCCGACATATTTGTCCTTGTAGTTCAAGATCTCGCCATCGTTTCCAGAGCGGAGCGGTCGCTCGATCGCTGAAAGCTTCAGGCTGGGATGCGTGCATAACGCGATTTGTAGGTCAAAAAGATCCCCCCGAAACGGCTCAATCACCCCACCACGACGGAAGTGGACATTGGACCTCAAAAGTGCTTTCGCGGTAGCGAGATCGGCGACGACCTCAATGCCGATCGATGAGCCGCCAAATCGAGGCTTCACAATATACGGTCCATCAAAGGGAAGTGACTCAAGGTCACTGGAGAGAACACGACGCTCAAGAGTGGTGATGCCCGCGCCTCGGATGATCTCTCCAGTAGCAAACTTGTCCATTCCAAGAGCAGCCGAGGAGAGGGATGGCCCGGTGTAGGGAACTCCACAAAGATCAAGCGCGCCCTGAAGTGATCCGTCTTCGCCTGGCCCTCCGTGGGAGCAGATCACTACGGAATCGAGTGGCACAAGTTCAGATCGACCTGCAAAGCGTCCCTTGCGAAGAAGGAATCCGCCCTCTGATCCACACGTCAACGCCAATGCCTCGGCATCTTGAGGAACTCCCTCAGTAAAATCCTTTGCCTCTCTCGAGCGCGGAACGAGATAGAAATCACCGTTCTTTGACCAGAAGATCGTCGAGACTCTCTCAAACCTCCCCGAACTTTCGAGGGCGCGAACGGCCTGTAGCCCAGTAAGTACCGAGACATCGTGTTCTGGCGAGGGTCCGCCGAAAAGTACTCCAACATTTGAGACAAGACTCGCCATGGCACAATGCTAGGCACTTCAATCGAAGAATTTCCGCCGAACCTCGGAAACTCTGATCGATAGATAGATCACGCATAGTGATCAGGAAGATCGTTTTCGTAGAGAACAACGTCGCCTCGCTGAAGATTTTCTTTGACCCAAGCAACTGCAATGTCCCGGTTTCTTGTATAGCGGACAGTGGCTTTGTGATTGGCCCCAATGCTGAGAGCACGACGGTTAGTTCGGTTCACTATGACGACTTCCGAACAGAATTGACTGGCGAGTTCGGCCATTCGACGGTTTTCCTCGGCCTGAATTGGGCCAAGTTCAATCATTCCAGGAGTCACCAAAACTCGTCGCGCGCCGGGTAAACCAGTCCCCTTTAGCACTGAAAGGGCAAGTGCCGCGCCTGCTGGATTGGAGTTGAAGGTGTCATCAAGGATCAAGACTCCTGACTCGCTCTCGATTGACACCAGCCGATTTGGCGCTGATGGAAGGCTTGAGATTGCACTGACGATGCCACTGAGGTCATCACCTACGGCAACACAGACTCCGATAGCGCAGGCAACATTGGTCGCCACAACTGCGCGATCTGCTTCGGTTACCGCTCTTTGGCCACATGACTGTCCAGATTGAAAGACCGTAAAGCGATCATCATCGATCAGTACACAGATATCTGCGCCCCGATCAATACCAGAACAGGAGATTACTTTTTTTCCCCGGTCTCGCAGGGTTTGTGCCAGAGCTGCGAGGCGTTCGTCATCGACATTCAGTACACAGATATCTGCGCCCTCAGCGATCTCGGCCTTTGCTGCCAGAGTTACGTTCAGATCTTTGAATCTCTCGAGATGAACTGGTCCAATAGCGGTGATCACCGCGATCGAGGGCTTCATCCACTCACACATCGCCCGTATCTCACCGAGCCCGTAGGTCCCCATCTCCGCTATGAGAATCTCCGTGCCAGGAAGTAAGTGCTCATTCACGGTTCGTGCGAGACCCGCTTGATTATTGAAACTTCGAGGGCTGGCAAGAACATTGTGGTGACGTTGAAGGAGAAAGTCGACGTAGCCCTTAGTAGTCGTCTTGCCAAATGATCCAGTGATGGCAATGACTTGGGGTGAAATACGACGAAGACGTTCTTTTGCCGAATCTACGAATCGCTTGGCAAAACGGCGCTCGATCGGTGCCATGAAGGCCAAACCGAGGTCGACAATGACGGGGATAACAAGTACGAATGCAGTGCTAACTCCAATAACGGCTCGCCTCGAGATTAGAGACGTGAGAATACCAATCGGCACGAGATAGATAAGGGTTGAAATTGCCGAAACGCGGCGCAATCTCGGTGTCCAAACAAGCTTTGATGTTCGACCACGGGGCGTAAGCCCAATTGGTGAGATTGCCACAATAAGAGCGCAGGCGAATGAACTTCCACTTTCCCAAAAGGCGGCGATCGCAGTAAACGCCGAGGCGATACCCAGAATGAGGTTGAGCGGAGAGGATCTCCACCAACGCAGTGCGAAGATCGAGGCGGAACCGGCCAAATAGTGTTCACGCTGAGCAACTCGCAACCAACGTAACTCAGCAAGCAGGGCGCCGATTAGCAGCGCGGCAAGTTCAAACAGAAAGATCACGGACGAACTCTCCCGAGCGCTGCATAAAGCTCCTCCGGCCTCTCGAGAGGTGACATATGCCCACCACCCTCGATAACAGTGAGATTTGCCTTCGGGAACAGGCTGGCAGCCTCTCTCGCCAACGCAAGTGGTTGGGCGGAGTCGAACTCACCCCAAACCATCTCCACGGGCACTGGGACCCCCGAAATAAGGTCGCGGTAGTCCTCGTTGATGGTCTTCACAAGGACCTCGCGCATGATTCCGTCCGCATTTCTATAGTCGCTCGATCCATAGCGACTGCGCGCACGCTCAAGGCGTTGATCACTCAAGAGATGAAGACGCGCGAGACGTCGCAACATCCGGTACCGACCCGACACACGAGTGCCCTTGACTGACCGGAGAAGCGGTACACCTGCGAGTACGAGCCCGACGATCCGTTCCGGGTAGATCGCAGCCATCTGGAGAGCGACGCGTCCGCCAAAAGAATGACCAACAATAACGAAGCGATCGCTCATCTCCTCGAGCAACGGGGCCAATGTACGCGCGTAGCCGTCGCTGCCGTAAGCGATCTCCGGGGCGGGACTCGCGCCAAATCCCGGTAGGTCAACGGCAAGTACGCCACAGTTTGGCGCCTCAAGCTGCAAGAGCGGGGCAAAATCACGGTGGTCATGGCCCCACCCATGCAGGAGAAGGACTGAGAATGGTTCGACGCCGCTTGGTTCGCCAAAGATGGATCCTGATCCATAGGCACGAAGCATTCTTTTAACGATAATGCTCACGGTGACGAGGTTTACCTCAAACCGAGCCGCTTTTGCGGCTCTCCCAGTGACAGCTCCCTTGTGTACGGTTCAAGGGATGGATGAGCTCGGCGACGGTAGTCATATTCTCAGCGGCTGCGACGCCTCTCAACGCGCGGCGATTACCTCGCTTGCCTCACCACTGCTGATCGTCGCCGGTGCCGGTTCGGGAAAGACTCGAGTGCTTGCTCGTCGCATCGCATGGAGAACTCTCAACGGCGATGCAACCGCAGAGAACACGCTTGCACTCACCTTCACCCGAAAAGCGGCACGTGAACTTCGAGATCGACTCGATTCGCTGGGCCTTTCCTCGCGTGTTGCGGCTGGGACATTTCATGGCATCGCACTAGCGCAGCTTCGCCAACGCGCTCTCGAGCGAGAACGACCGATGCCGCGCGTTCTCGAATCAAAGTCACCGATACTTAATGCAGTTCTTCCGAACTTCGCCAACCGTCGCCAGACAAAATCTCCAATGGATCGGCGAGATCTCCTCTCTGGATTCGCAGGAGAGATCGAGTGGGCGAAGGCGCGAATGATATCCCCCGACGTGTATGCAACCGAGGCCAACCTCGCCGGTCGAACTCCCATTGTCGATCTCGGTGCTATCGCTGAGGGTTACGCTTCTTACGAAACCGAACGGAAAAAACGTCGTCTTTATGACTTTGATGATCTGCTCACGACCCTCGCTGAGTTAATCGCGCGGGACGCGACCTTTGCTGCCTCCCAACGATGGAAGTTTCGTCACCTCTTCGTCGACGAGTTTCAAGACGCCAATGCTGCTCAACTTCACCTGCTCGATGCATGGCTGGGCGATCGACCTGATCTCTTCTGCGTCGGTGACGCTCGTCAGTCAATTTACGGGTGGAATGGTGCTGATCCCAGTGCGATGGAAAACTTCTCAACTCGCTACCCCGGTTCATCGACACTTGTGCTTTCGACAAATTATCGATCAACGCGCCAGCTTGTGAGGTTTGCTCATGCCGTCCTTCCAACGTCTACGAAGATTGCCGACGCAGCGCGAGAGGAGGGACCCCTCCCTACCATCGTCTCGTTTGCAACCGATATCGATGAGTCGGTCTCGATAGCAGAGCAGATACGACAACACGGACTGCAGAAAGGTCGCTACGGCGACTGTGCCGTTCTCGCACGCACAAACGCTCAGCTCGCGCTCATTGAACGGGCGCTCAGTGCCTGCGGAATCCCCTATCGACAAGCCGCGGCCGACCAGTTTCTTCAGCGTTCGACGGTACGTCGAGCGCTAACAATGCTCCACAGCAAGGTCGACCGACGTCAGTCGGGGGCGCAGATCTTTCGGAGCTGGCTCGCCGATATCACCCTTGAACCGCCAACCGATGCCGAAGCGGATACGGAATTCGCGTCCTCCGGCGATAGTGAAAGTTCCCCCTTTTTGGAGAGCGAGGACGACAATGGAGACCTTGCAACACTGATCTCAATCGCAGCCGAATATTGCGATCTTGATCCCGCACCCTCGCCCGACGGATTCCAGTCACATCTCGAACAGTCGCTTCGGCAGGAGTTTGTGCCACAACGCCACAACGCGGTCGACCTTTTAAGCTTCCATCGGGCAAAGGGGCTTGAGTGGCCGGTGGTCTTTGTTGTCGGTCTTGAAAGTGGCTACGTTCCGATCAGTCGAGCAAAGACTCGACCCGCCCTCGCCGAAGAGCAGCGACTCCTCTACGTTGCTCTTAGTCGAGCCTCTGAGGAGGTGCACTGCTCGTGGGCAAGGGTTCGAACCTTTGGAAAGAAGAACCTCAACCGTGAACCATCTCCGTACCTCGAAGAGCTGGCCAAATTGCTCGACGAGTTAACCGAAGAGCGTCGGGTCGACCCTGTTCGGGCCAAGCAGGCCTTCGCTGAGGGCCGCGCGCTTCTTAGTAGGCAAGGTCTGCGCTGATCCCGAGCGTCTGCACTCCCCCTAGCTGCACAGACAGCCCAAATGTGACTTCGATGTAATCACGATCTGCACTATCCTTCTCCTGCCATGTCCGCACTACCCACCTCATCGATCACCCATCTACGGGGTCGATCTCAGGTTCTGTTCTTTCGAATTCTTTGCTATCGAAAGACTCTGGCGTTCTTGATGTACGCGGCGATTGCGCTCGTGGCTAATTTTCCGGTATTTCCAGGTGATCGAAGTCACCTGAACAGTTACACCAACTACGACATCGTGCAGACAACCTGGTTCCTTGCCTACACGCCTTACGCCATTTTGCATCTGCACAACCCGTTCTATACCGATCTCGTCAACTACCCAACTGGAGTCAACCTCGCTCAGAACACCGGGATGCCACTGCTTGGTCTTGTTACCGCGCCGCTAACCATGCTGGTTAGCCCGGTCGCGAGCTTGAACCTGCTCAGATGGCTTGCCTTCACTCTCTCTGCGTACGCGGCCTACTGGGTATTCAAACGGATTGTGAGCTGGAATTTCGCCGCTCTTGTTGGCGGCCTCCTCTACGGCTTTTCCCCCTACATGATCACCCAAGGTTCACTTCATCTCAATTTGACCTTTGTGCCACTTCCGCCGCTCATCTTGTACGCGGTCTACGAACTTGTGGTCACGCAACGCGAAAGCGCTCGTCGGTGGGGGCTTCTACTTGGAACGTTCATCGTCGCGCAATTTTTTATCTCCGCAGAGGTGCTCGCTACGACAGCGATCGTCGCGTTCATTGCAATCTTCTATCTCTCGCTGCTCTGTGTAAGAGAGGTGCCACGCCGGCTACCGCATCTGTTGCGGGCTCTCCCTTTCGTTGCGTTGGTCGTCGTGCCGCTCCTTGGATATCCAATCTGGTACATGGTGCATGGACATGCTCACTACACCGGCCCAGCGCAGGGCTACGTAAATGTCTTTAACGCCGACCTGCTTGGTCCAATAGTTCCCACGCTCGCACAGCTCACCGCGCCCCGACATCTTGCAGAGATCGGTTCCAATCTTGTAGCGGGCGCGAGCGACCTCAGCGAGAACGGCACCTACCTAGGAATTCCACTCATTGGAATCTCCGTCTATCTCGTCGTCCGCTTTTGGAGAAAGCTTTGGCCCCTCTACCTCTCACTGCTGATTTCCACGATATTTTTACTCTCACTTGGACCAAAGCTGATCATCGACGGTAGGAAGTGGACCCTCCCCTTCAATCTTCCCTTTCGAAAGATGAACCACCTTCCACTCCTTGAGAACCTCCTACCCGTTCGATTCTCGTTATACGTGTTGTTCTTTGTGACCCTACTTGTCGTGCTTGGACTCGACTGGATACACGAAGAGCGAACCAGCGAGGGACACACCGGGCTTTGGCTACCTGTTCGTTCCAGGCATGACCTCACCGGACAACTCGTTGGATGGATTGTGACGGCTACCGCCGTGCTTACCCTTCTACCAGCGTTCCCCTATCACAGCTACCGAATCCGAGTGAATTGGGCGGAGTCGAAGAAGGGTCTTGCGATCGTGCCGACGGGAAGTCGAGTACTTGCGTACCCATACCCTTCAGTCTTTGCGGATACACCGATGCTTTGGCAGGCCCTGAGCCAGATGCGGTTCAAACTCTATGGAGGCTATGTACTCGTCCCATCCGCCACCGGCGAGGCTTCGCTGGTTCCACCCGCACTTTCGCCGACCAATGTCCAGGCGATGTTGGAGAACAGCGTCTCACCCTCGCCAGTACCCGGAATTCCATCGGACTACGCAACCTCGATGACTCTTCTTGCAAACGAGATCAACGTTGTGCACACCCACAATTTTCACCATTACCAGACTCGCTCCTCGCTCCACGCGACGATCGACTCCGTGAATATGAAAAACCACACACTGATCGTCTGGGTTAGTCGCCTTCGCCCCATCTTGGTAAAGATCTCGAACCAAACTCGCCTCCGTGGCGCGCACTCACAGCTCCTCGGCATCGCTGACTTTCAACCGGGCCAAAATCTTCTCATTACTGGTCGCGAGACCACAGGCACGGTAAATCCCAAGACTGAGCGACAACTTCGCGAGTTCATCATCAACAATCGGGTTCAGACAGTTGTCGTAGACCTTGGACTGCGCGATTCCAGCGAGATTGCACATTGGTTTACCGAAGCAATTGGGAAACCCTCACGTGCAGGCGCGGGTGGTGAGATCTGGCTAGACGCGACAGCCAAGGCGCAACAGGCACAGAATGGCCATCCGCCTGTTGTCGCGAGATCAGAGCAAACAACGACCAAGTTTGCCGTCTCCACCGCCTATCACTATCGATAGATAGATTCAGCTCAAGCTATCGAAGATAGCTAGGCAAAGAACTCGAGTAGTGCCTCGTTGAGCTCTGTCGCTCGTTCTTGAGGGACCATGTGACCACAATCAAAGGTCACCAACTTTGACCGCGGGATGAGCTTGGCCGTCTGTTCACCAAGTGCGTAAGCATTGACATCGTCGTTCACACCCCAAGCAACCAAAGTCTCTGCTCCAATCAAGGAAGACGTCGGAGTGTGCTGTATCGCGATCGGGTCTCAGCAACATTCATGTTGGCAAGAATCTTTCGGTAACTTTCGAGGGCAGAAGGAGCCTGCATGTTCGCCCAGTCGTACTCTGTCCAGTCGGCCGCATCCTCTAACGAAAGGCCATCAAGTGACGAGATCCGAGTAAATGTCTGTTCCTTGCTTGGTGGTTGAAATTCAGTCATCTGCGAAAGCGTTCTTGTCGCCACACCGCCACTAGCGGTGAGCGCAAGGCGAGAAACGCGTTCCGGACTCTCATAGGCAAAGAGCGAGGCGATCCAACCTCCCATGGAGTGGCCAACGATGTTTGATTTGGCGATACCGAGCGCATCTTGGAACTCGCGAACAAAGTCGACAAGATAAGCAAATGAATAACCCTGTTCCAGGCGATCGCCAAGACCCCAACCAACAAAATCTACGGCGAGGACACGAACTCCCGCCGAGAGGGCTTCGATGTTTCGATACCAACTCGTTCCACCAGCGCTGAATCCAACTCCGTGGAGAAGGATGGTGGGTGTTCCCTCTCCGGCATCAAAGTAGCGAGTGCGACCATGTGAAAGCTCAACCATCCGTTGCGACGCGTCGAGAAAATCTGACATCTCTTTCTCCCCCTCTTTAGTTCCTTGAGCGTACCGTGACCGTTTGAGTCAAATGTTGCCTGCTGCGATCAAACTCTTACTCTTCTCCGGTTTTAATCCAGTTGGAGATGAGATGGCCGCCTGCGGACAGTCCTGAGGGCACAGCCATCGACCCAGATGAAAGGCTTGATCGCACCTCATCACGGTGGAACCACCGAACCTCGGTGTGTTCCTCGTTAACTGCAAGCTCGCCAAAGGGTGCATGTGCCTCGTAGGCAAGCATCAACGAGGAAGGGAAAGGCCAGGGTTGACTTCCTCGATAGCGAAGTTGGTCAACATAGAGTCCAACCTCTTCGTACACCTCCCGGCGAAGAGCTGCCTCAGGAGATTCCCCCGCCTCAACAAAACCGGCAAGCGTCGACCAACGGTTTAGCGCCGATCCGATCCGCCGCCCGAGCACGCAGTAGTCCCCATCGCTGACGAGCATGATCACTGCAGCATCGCTTCTGGGAAAGATCGAGTGCTGACAGTTAGAACAGCTCCGGACGTGACCTGCCTCACTGATCGTTGTCGACGACCCGCAGTTTGAGCAGAATGATGAACGTGCGTGCCAGGTCACAAGCGCCACGGCAAGCGCGGCGGCAGATTGATCCACCGGATCGAGTCCAAGGGCAACATCGCGCAAACTTGCAAATGCAGGTTCTTCGATATTTGCAAGGACATCGGCGGGTGAACTGTCTGCTGACTGTGCAAAGAGGGCTTGGCCATCGACATCAAGACCGAGGAAGATCGATGATTCTGGGACATAGTTGCCAACGAGCCGGCAACTTAACCAGTCAATCTTGTTCTGTTGATCGATTGCAACTTCGTGGTGGTTGCGCACGAGGAGCAGACGGCTCTTCGCATCTGCCCAAAGATCTGCAAGTCGATCTGCATCTTTACGCAGTTCAGCGGCACGATTCAGATCAAATCCACCAAAGGGAAGTGTGAAGAGGTCGTCAGCGAGTATCACCTCATTAGGTTAGGTCGCACGGTAACCTAGCGCGGTGCCTCGTCAAACTATCCGTGCCTATTTTGGCTTTCAGCCACCCAGACATCGGCGTGGCCATGGCTCACGATCGATCTGGGTTGTCTCGGGAACGGCCATTATCGTGGTACTTCTTGGTCTGGCTTTTACTCTGCTGCACCACAATTCAAAGGGCTCACCGACCCCATCGACACTGTCCCTCTCGGGCTCTTCTACGACACTCGCCGCGAGCTCACCGACGACGAGTAGCTCAACTCCCCGTCATACCGCGACGTCGACCTCTACCACCACTACGACGGCACCAACAGCCACAACGACCACTCTTGCTGGGGTTTCGCCCTCAAGTGTGCTCGTTGAGGTCGTCAATGGATCGGGTACCTCTGGTCAGGCTTCGTCAGTATCGACTGCCCTACAGGCCGACGGATTTCGCGTCAATGGGACCGCTAACGCTTCGAGTTATAGCTTTACCTCAAGCGTTATCGACTATCCACCAGGTCTTTTGGCCTCAGCACAGACGCTCGCTCGCTATATCAACGGCTCGGTGGTCTTTCATGAGTCATCTACGATTCCCTCAGGAGAAATTCAGCTCACAACCGGTAGTTCATTTACTAGCGTCGTCAGTTCCTAACCTATGCGGATCAACCATTCGCTCATTTGACCATATAGAGAGAAGATGCAGTGTCGAACTGGAACAATGCAAGGCCGAGTCATATCCTCAGGTCGATGGGCTCTGTCACCGCCGCCGTCGCATTTGCTGCGGGCCTAACAGGGTTTTTTGCCCTTCCCTCTAGTGCTTCAAACGTACAGCTCGCTATTGCGCACAGCACCCCCACCGCAAAGACACTTTTGAGCGAGATGAAGAGCGCCATTGCGCATGTGACAGCGGTTCAGGTGAAGATCGGTGCCGTTCAGAGTTCTTCGAAACAGACGGAGTCGATAACACTCACTGCAGGAGTGAACACTGGCCTACAGCACACCACGTCAGGTGGAGAGACCGCCGATGTCATCCTCACAAAGAACAACGTCTATCTCCACGGCAACTCCTCCGGCCTGACGGCCTTCTTTGCGCTCCCGTCAGATGATCTCGCGCTCGTTGGCAATAAGTGGATTTCTATCAAATCAAACTCAACGCAGTACAAGACGTTTGCCACCTCCATGACCGCGAAGAGCATCCTCAGTCACCTTGTTCCTGCAACGGCCAATTTCACGGTGACTCCTTCAATCACCGTCAACAACAAATTGACCTATGACATCAGCTGGACGACAACGAGTAGCGGCAACACCGTCACCGAAACCTTGACACTTCCGCGGACCGGCAAAATGCTGCCGCTCGGTGAACAGGCAACGTCCGGTACAACGACTGAGACTTCGACACTTTCAAAATGGAATCAGTCGTTCAAGGTCAAAACGCCATCGAATACGATTGCAATCACCAAACTTCACCAGAGCTGAGACTTACGAACTATCCATTTGGGATTATCCCAGCCTTGGTTACCGGCTCTCATGAGAGCTTGACTATTGCTACATCCCAACTTCGCCATCGATCGACTCTCTCAACAGGTCAGCGTGTCCGGCGTGGCGCGCATACTCCTCAATGAGGTGAAGAATCGTCCATCTCATTGAGACGTGCTCGCCACCGCGTCGCGTTCCCACTGAGAGCTGGTCCAATGACACGGTTTCATCAACGATTTGGCAAGACTCTTCGCAGGCAAGCCTCCATCGATCCAAGGCTTCCTCAACGTCTGTTGCTTTGAGATCATTGAATGCCGCGTCAGAGTCCTCGGGCGTCCGGTACAGGCCGTCAACGGACCGACCTTGAAACCGACCAACCATCCAGTTTTTCTCAACATCAGTCATGTGCCGGATAAGGCCAAGGAGGGACATGGTCGATGGCGGAACGGACTGACGGGCTGCCTGTTCGAAGGTTAGACCCCCAAGTTTCAATGCGAGTGTTGCTCGCTCATAGGCAAGATACGAGACAAGCATCTCTCGTTCACTCCCGGTCGGTGTCACGCTCTCGCGGATGATCTCCATAGTTTGAATGTAGCGAACTGTTCTCCGCCAAGCGAGGACTAATCAAACCTCAACGAGCAGCGAAATACCCTGACCAACCCCAATACACATAGTGGCGAGACCAATTCCACCACCCGATGATCGGAGTCGATGGATCAAAGTTGTTGTGATACGAGCACCGGAAGCACCGAGAGGATGTCCAAGAGCGATCGCTCCTCCGCGGGCATTGATTCGAGGATCGTCCGCCTCGAGGTGGAGCTCCTTCAAGACTCCAAGAGACTGTGCCGCAAAAGCTTCGTTCAGCTCTACCGCGGCAAGTTCCTCGAGTCCAAGGCCAAACCTTCCAAGCAATCGCTGGGTGGCCGGAACTGGTCCAAGTCCCATGACCTCGGGCGAGACGCCCGCTACCGCTCCACCGTAGATACGAGCGATCGGTTTCGCTCCGATCCGGTCCGCGAGCTCCTCAGAGACCAGGATAAGCGCTGCTGCACCGTCATTAAGTGTGCTGGAGTTTCCAGCCGTGACCGATCCATCCTCCTGGAATACCGGCTTTAGTCGCTCCAACGACTCGAGAGAGGTATCGCTCCGGGGCCCCTCATCGATCGAGACCTCGCCATGCACTGTCGATACGGTCATCAATTCAGCGTCAAAGGCGTGACTCTCCGTTGCTAGCACTGCCCGCTGGTGACTTTGCAGAGCAAACTCATCTTGCTCTTCACGTCCGATCTTGAGTCGCTGTGCGATGATCTCGGCAGTCTCGCCCATCGAGATGGTCCACTCTTTTGGCATCTTGGCATTGGTAAATCGCCAGCCCAACGTTGTGTCGACAAGATCAAGCGAACGAGGAAAGCCACTCTCAGGTTTGAGAAGAACAAATGGCGCTCGACTCATGGACTCGACACCGCCGACGATCATGCAGTCAGCTTCGCCAAGCGCGATAGAGCGAAACCCGTAAAGGATGGCGTCGAGACTTGAACCACAGAGTCGGTTCAACGTCGTCCCGGGGACCGACACTGGAAGTCCAGCAAGCAGCGTAGCCATCCGGGCAACGTTTCGATTGTCTTCGCCACTCTGATTAGCTGCGCCAAAGGCAACATCATCAATCGCAATCTCCGAGAGCACGGGGTTTCGACTCACAAGATCATGGATTACCAAAGCGGCCAGGTCGTCTGGTCGAAGCGATGAGAGCGCTCCGCGAAATCTGCCAACGGGTGTCCGTCGTGCGTCGAGGACAACAACCGAGCGGCCAAGGCCAGAGCCTTCTATCTTCGTCATGTAGTGCACTCCCTAGTTACCTACGCCAAGCTCGGGTGTCCGGTCTCCAATCGCAGACGCCTTATTGCAACCTATCGATGGAGCCAATCAGATGAGCGAACTGTTACGCCTCGTCGACCATCGAGATAAGGCCCATCCCAGTTACGAGAGGGGCGTAATAGTTTCGATGAAGTTCGGTCACCTCTGGTGCCATGGCACCGCGCATGACAAGCCACATGATGACCTCGACTGCCTCAGCACCCGCACGGATCATTAACTCGTCGTGTGAGAGCTTCGTCAGCCCCTAAGGATCGCTAATAATTCGGTCCATCCACTCCCGATCAAACTCTGGAGAGAGAAATCCGAATCGCTCGCCGTTGAGCTGATGGGAAAGTCCACCGGTACCGACTACGGCAACTCTTGTCTCTTTCGGATAGCTCTCGACGGCGCGACGTATCGCTTGCCCGATCTTGAAACAACGCAGAGCGGAGGGAAGGGGATGCAAAAGCACGTTGACCGCCAGCGGAATGACCTTGATATTCCATTCGGGGTCGTGAGACCACAGCAGCGGAAGCGGCGTTAAAAGACCATGGTCAACCGGCATGTCATAACACATCGTGATGTCGAACTCTTCGCCCACTAGCGACTGCGCGATATGGGCTGATAGCTCTGGGTCACCGGGAACGGGTGGCAGGGGACGCTTACCCCAACCCTCGTCGGCGACCGGATACACATCACCGGTGCCGAGGGCGAAGGTGGGAACTCGATCAAAGAAAAAAGCGGTTCCATGGTCGTTGTAGACCACGATCGCGACGTCGGCCTTTACCTCATCTTCGAGCCACCGTTTTACCGGGGTATAACCATCAAAGAGCGGCTTCCATGCAGCGCTCTCCTGCCGCCCAAGGTCATAGGCACGACCAACACCTGGGACGTGTGAACTTCCGATTCCTGCGACAATCTTTCCCATAATCAGGTTGCTCCTGGAACATTTCGAGTCGCCAAAAACTCTTCGTAGCTCTCGCCTCGCTCTTGGGCTCCTTGATGGTAGTGGCCGATCCCCATCGTCGCGCCCAACTTCATCAGCATGTAGGAGTTCGCCCCAGAGCGGATCAGCGTCAGCCAATCGCGACTGAGAACCGCGGCGATCTGCTCTTGGGTAAGGGAGTAGCTCTCAAGGTAGGCCCGCTCATCTTTGAGGTAGATCTCGCGGTTCGCCGGATCCTGGAGGGAGTATGCCATCTTGTTAAATCCGTATCCACAACGCGCACTGGCGATGTCAAATACGTAGGTGCCGGGAATCTCCATGCTTTCAGCTTACTCATGACGCGCAATCGAACGATAGATCGATACTCGCGAGATCCCTCGGTCGCTGACGCGGCCACCTCTAACTGCAGGTTAGAGGTGAGGTGGAGGGAAGATTTGCAACCGCCGGATAGGAGATGGCCTGCGAGTACGGTGCGTAGGTCGGACGAGGACCGTGAACGGGTTTATGGCCCTCGAACATCTCGAGGTGATTTCGCCTATGAATCGCCTTCAACCAGCGTCAAGACTGTTAGTACCGCCCTCTCGATCACCGAACACGAGGCCTGAATTGCACTCAGTGCTTGAGCACTGTTACCAGCCCAAGAGGCAAGATAACCAAAGGTGTAATCGCCGCTGTCGATTCCAAGATGTTGGCAGATGATGTAGGCCCCCGACTCAGCCTCGAGTTCTGCCTGAACTCGGTTCACGGTGCCCTCATGCAAGATGGCGTGAACGAGTTCATGGGCTAAGGACTTGACCTGCTGAGCGGTATCGTTTCTCCTCTCGATTCGGAGCTCGCGTGTAGCGAAATGACACTCACCATTCACTCCGCCAGCGAGCTCCCCAAACACGACGGAAAACCCCAAGGCAACCCCAGCACGAGCTAACTGATCTAACGCCTGGGCTCCTGCGTTCGAACACAGACGCCTACAGATCTCGGGGAGATCGCTCCCCTGGGTCTGAGAGAGATCGAAGACGGGGACCGAGACAAAGCCTTCAATCTGTTGCTCTTCTCCACTCTTTTTTCGACAGACCCGAGGCGCAAGTATCCAAATTGCGCGTTCGCCCGATCGAACCCGTCGCCCAAGCTGATTCCATGCGCGGTACCCGGCCACCTGCGTCGCGCTAGGACACTGCTGAGTAATGAGAAGCACGTTTCTATACGAATACTGTCGAAAGATCGACTGGGCTCGAAGAAACTGTTGCCAATTCTGTGACGAAGTGAGATCCATGATCCCCTGCTCAAGACGCAAAAGCATCTCTTTCGGCGAGTGATTTTCCATGTGCATACTCCTGAGGTTGCCGTCGTGATGAACGAGGGAGCCTCAGTCAGATATGACCTTGATAAGCACCGAATAACTAAGATCGTAGGGCCAGGGTGTGTCAGGACACCTCGAGACGTTGTGTTTGGCAGAGTCCAACTACGGCCAGGTAGCCTAAGAACGATGGTCAGGAAACGCGATATGTCACATTGGCTTTCACCATGATGGGCGCTCCTTTCACCTTCCAGACGATCTTTTCGGACTGGCAGTGGAGCATTTTTCCCGCCACTGCAGCGATCGTTCTCCTTTTCATCACCATCTGGTATCTGCGATCGGCTTGGTTAGTCCGTCTTCGAGGACATCACTGGTCTTCGTGGAGAACAACTGCTTTTCTCGCCGGCATTTTTACCGTCGATATTGCTCTTCAGTCGGGAATCGTTCAGAGTTCGATGGCGCACTTTGGCGCGCATGTTCTCCAACACCTTCTCCTCATGGTTGTTGCGCCGCCACTTTTGGCCTTGGGTGCTCCCTCAACGCTGCTCCTGCAATCTTCTGCTCGACGAGTAAAGACTCGCTGGCTCGCAGTACTACGATCTCCGTCTTTCGCTGCCCTTAGTCATCCTCTCGTTACGTTCTTTCTTTACTTCGGCACGATGGCGATCTTTTTTCTCACTCCGCTTATCAACGTCGCGATGCATCACGAATCTCTCATGGATCTAATTAACATCAGCTTTCTCTTGGGAGCAACCCTCTATTGGTGGCCCATGATCGGTATCGACCCGATTGTGCACTGGAAGATGGACTATGGCGCGAGGATGTTGAACATTCTGTTGGGCTCCGCCGTCGAAGCGTTTCTTGGAATCGCGATCATTGCGGAAAGTCATCCCATTGCGTCGATGTACACCGTTAATGACACGCATTCTGGCGGTGCACTCCTTTGGATTTCGACGGAGTTTGTCACTCTCGGTGCGTTTGTTCCGATCTACGTCCAATGGTTTCGGTCGGATCAACGTGCCGGCGATCGATCAGATCTCGCACTCCTTCGGCGTCACCGAGCAAACAACCAGCGAGAGCAGCTCTCCCCGTCAGACAATCTTGTTGAGCGTTCCCTCACTCCATGGGAGCTCGAGTGGATCGCGCGGACTGGTCATGCTCCACAGGAGCTTCGTCTTAGCGCGAACCACCTCGACGCCCAGCGGCCTCAGACTTAGCGACTGGCCTCAAGAAGCTCGAACAGTTGATCCTCGGTCATCAAGCCTGGCTGTTGTCCCACCGCTGATGCGGTGACGCCGAGTTCGTAGAGGAGTTTGTTCGCCGGTGCGTCGATTCCGTAAGTTCGAGCTAATAACAAGATCTCGCCGTTGATGAAGGCGGTTTCGATAGAGCCTGTTCCTCGGGCAAGGCTCTGCCATGAGGAGCCGCCAACGGTGCGCACCCCAGAGGGAAGAACTACCTTTGGACCAAGTGCTCGATCTGCAGCCCACGTGGCGTCGTCGATGAACTCCATCTTGGCTGCGCGAAGACAGTCCTCCCCTTCGGCTCGAGCAAGGTCGAAAAATCTACCCTGGCGCATCTCCGGTCCACACAGAGCTTGGACCGCGAGCACAATATTGCGGAGCATCTTTGTGTTCTTCCATTCCATGATCCGCTCACGCTCGAACATCACCCACGAGTGCGCTAATGCCTTCGATATCTCATGGACGACATCATCGATCCCAAAGGGATAGCGACCAATGTCAAGACTTCCAAAAAAAGGTCCACTCTCGGCGGACACCGTTCCCGGTTCGAGATAGGTGGTGCCACCAACTACGCAGATGCCGTAGACGCGATCAAAGAAGCGCAGTGCTACCCGCTCATTTTCGATACCGTTCTGGGCGCAGACAATCTTGGTCGAGATCGGTGCAACCTTCGCAAGTTCGGTCAAGGCCGCAAGAGTGTCTTGACTTTTCATTCCGAGTACCACAACGTCATCTTCGGTAAAGGTCAATTCAGCGGGATCGGCGACGACAGGAATCTTGAAGTTTTCCACTCCCGTTGGGTCCTCTAACGTCAACCCGTCTCGATTGATGACCTCTAGGTGCGATCCCCGTGCGATGAGTACTACCTGATGACCGGATCGAAATAGTCCGGCTCCAATCACACCGCCGACCGCTCCAGCTCCATAGATGATGTATCGCAAGTCTCCCCCAAATTCTTGTGACTTGAGACGAGACTACCGTCTCAAATTCGATTGGTGCGGAGTGATTGTTGATCTCACAATTGAAGAATCGGGAAAACTCGAACAGAGGCCACTTCAGGCTTTCCATCTCCGTATCGACAGCAAAAGAGTGCCAAATCTCGTGACCCGAAAGCTCAACTTCGAGCGAGTGGCCGGTACTTCAGGCGATGAGGCTGATCAGCATCGACTCCGAGACGTCGGTGTCGATCCTCCTCATAGTCGCTGAAGTTGCCCTCCCACCAACGAACCTCAGAATCTCCCTCAAAGGCGAGCACGTGCGTCGAGATGCGGTCGAGAAACCATCGATCGTGGCTGATTACGACGACACAACCAGGAAAGGAGAGGATCGCGTCCTCAAGTGATCGGAGAGTGTCAACATCAAGGTCATTGGTCGGTTCGTCGAGCAGCAACACGTTGCCTCCAGACTTGAGCACCTTGGCAAGCTGGACACGGTTGCGCTCGCCTCCGGAAAGTTGCCCCACGAGCTTTTGTTGATCGCTTCCCTTGAAACCAAAGCTCGCGACATAGGCCCGTCCGTGAAGTTCACGG